>DTTI01000035.1 GCA_012964825.1 Candidatus Neomarinimicrobiota bacterium | reverse complement strand
CTCATGCATGATGAATCCGTGATTAACTGGCTTGGTTCATTCGACCCACGAAGCACACGGCTGGCATCTGTCTGTACTGGGAGTTTGCTTCTTGCCAGTGTTGGGCATCTTGACGGGAAGAGTGCCACTACACACTGGACTGTCCTTGATATTATGGAAGAAACATTTCCGAAAGTTAAGGTGGATCGGAGCCGCCACGTCATTATGGATGAAGAAGTTTTCACCTCCGCAGGAATCTCCGCCGGTATCGATCTTGCCCTTCAGATGGTCCGACTCGATTTTGGAGATGTACAGGCAGATTGGACTGCCCGTCACATGGAGTACGCCTTTGATAGTGACAACTTTCAGCGACGAATTGATATGAATCGTAGCTGACCCACGCGGTATGATATTATCCGTAGGCGTGAATTCCTCATTGGAATTCCTTAAACTCTCGCTCATTTCCATTTGAGACAGAAATAAGTAAGGAGTTAACCAGAATGAACAGACGACTTATTGCGTTGCTGGTATTTTTCACTTTTGTGGGGTGTTCCAATCCCCCATCTGATACCTCTCTTGTCGCCGTGCCAGTGGTGGACGCTGTTTCTACTCTGGATGCTGGTTTTGATGCGGAAACCCAGCGGAAGCTCGAGGAAAGGTTCGATTCTTACCTTAACTCGGATAATCTCCGGGAGTGGATGAAACATATGTCCTCCAAACCTCACCATGTAGGTTCTCCATGGAGTAAACAGAACGCTGAGTATATTGCCGCCAAGTTTGAGGAGTGGGGTTATGAAACTGAGATTGAACAGTTTGATGTTTTGCTCCCCATCCCAAAGGTGAGACTTTTAGAAATGGTCTCGCCTACCCGATTCACAGCAAAGCTTAAGGAGCCAGTTCTGGAGGAAGATGCTACTTCGTCCGTCATGGAAGATCGTCTCCCTGGGTACAACGCATACTCTGCCGATGGTGATGTGACAGCCGAACTGGTCTATGTCAATTACGGCATTCCTTCCGATTATGAAGTCTTGGAACGTCACGGTATCGATGTAAAGGGAAAGATTATCATTGCCCGCTATGGAGGTTCGTGGCGTGGGATCAAGCCGAAAGTGGCCTACGAAAAGGGGGCCATCGGCTGTATCATTTTCTCTGATCCCAGGGATGACGGCTACACACAAGGCGACGTTTATCCTGAAGGACCGTATAGAATGGAACACGGTATCCAGCGGGGATCGGTGGTGGACATGCCTATGTATCCTGGAGACCCTCTAACTCCGGGTTACGGCGCTGTGGATGGAGCCGAACGCCTCGATTACAAGGAAGCGCCCACTATTATGAAAATTCCTGTGCTTCCCATTTCCTATGCTGATGCCCAGCCGCTGCTGAAAGCTATGGAAGGTCCTGTGGCGCCGGCCAACTGGCGGGGGGCGCTGCCCATCACTTATCACCTGGGACCAGGACCTTCAACAGTACACCTGAAACTGGAATTTGAATGGAAACTGAGGACTGCCTACAATACCGTGGGGAGATTGGTTGGGAGCCAGTATCCCGATGAATGGGTTATGCGAGGGAATCACCATGATGGCTGGGTGTTCGGAGCTACGGACCCCATCAGCGGTATGGTTTCTCTCATGGAAGAGGCACGGGCTGTTGGTGAACTGACAAAAACGGGATGGAGGCCGAAGCGGACCATCATCTACGCCGGCTGGGATGCGGAAGAGCCAGGACTGCTCGGTTCCACTGAGTGGGTGGAACACCACAAGAAGGAACTCAGCGAAAAGATGGTGGCGTATATCAATACAGACGCTACCAGCCGGGGATTCCTCGGTATCAGTGGTTCACATACGCTGGAGAAGTTCGTGAATGAAGTAAGAGAAGAGGTGGATGATCCTCTTGTGGACGCTTCCTTACAAGAGAGGCTTCGGGCTAGGATGATGGTGAGCGGAAGTAAATATGCCGGCAGGGAAGATCTTCCCATTGGCGCCCTCGGTGCAGGCTCAGACTATACCGCCTTTATCCATCATGTTGGCATCGCTTCTCTGAATATGGGTATGGGGGGGGAAGCCGGCGGTGGTTCTTACCACTCCGTTTACGACTCCTTTGATCACTATACCCGCTTTATGGATCCAACCTTTGAGTACGGCGTGACCCTTGCAAAATCAACGGGCAGAGTGACACTTCGGCTTGCTGATACCGATGTGCTGCCATTCCGGTTCACCAATTTTGTGGATCATGTGGAGCAGTATGCAAAACAGTTGAAAGAATTTGCGTTAGAAACGAGAGAGAAGACCAAACACAACAACAAACTTGTTGATCAAAACGCATATTCGTTGATGGCTCACCCGGATAAAACTTATGTGGTGCCTAAGAAGCTCGATTCTGTTCCTTCGTTCGATTTCTCACCAATCGACAATGCTCTTGCCCGCCTGAGAGCGAGTGCGAACAGATATGAAGTAGTACTGACGAATATCATAAAAAGAGACGACCGACCGTCCGGAAGTGATGCGCAAACCTTGAACCAGATTCTCATGAAAAGTGAACGGGCCATGACGAGGGCGGAGGGCCTCCCCCGTCGGGATTGGTTCAAGCACATGATTTATGCGCCCGGTTATTATACCGGTTATGGTGTTAAAACATTCCCTGGTATACGGGAAGGGATAGAGGAACGAAAATGGGATGAGGTCAGTCTGTTTATCGGTGAAGTGGCGGCAGCACTCAACCGCGTTGCTGATGAGGTGGACAAGGCTACTTCTCTGCTATTGTAAAGGAGATCCATATCATGAAGAAGGTGCTTACGGTATTAGTCTGTTTCTTAACTATTTTTTCAGTCAGGGCCGCTAACGGCAGGCTGGCGATAATAAACGCAGAGCTCATCGATGGAAAAAGCGACCGTGTCCAGAGCGGTGTCACAGTTCTCATTTCCGATGGGAAAATTGAGTCAGTCAAGCGCGGTGGTAAAGTACCGAAAGATTATGAAACTATTGACATTGCCGGAGCAACACTTATGCCCGGATTCATTGACGCCCATACACACATCAGGTCTCTTTCCTCAGCAAAGCGTGCGCTGGAGTCCGGAGTTACTACGGTCCGGAGCGCCAGCACACCCAATTATCAGGATGTCAATCTTCGGGAACTGGTGAAATCAGGTGTCCTCTCCGGCCCCGATATGGTGGCGGCCGGTGTGTTTGTGACACCAAATCTCGGCGAAACGGCTCTGGCCGATCCGCGCCTCTCTGTTCTCATGAATGGAGTCAACAGCGAAGAGGAACTTCGAATGCTGGTTCGCATCAATGCCGACCGAGGAGTGGACTTTATCAAGACGCGGGGTACTGAACGGGCCGGGTTGCCCAACACCGATCCCAGGAAGCAGACTTATACCCAGGAACAGCTGGCCGTAATTGTGGATGAAGCCAACAAACACAACATTCCGGTTATGGCTCACGCTCATGGTGATGAAGGAGGTTATGCAGCTGTGGCCGCAGGGGTCAAAAGCATTGAACACGGCACCTATCTCAGCGAAAAGACCCTGAAGCTGATGAAGCAGAAGGGGACATATCTTGTTCCCACATTTACAACAGTGGTGGACCTTACCGAGCCGGGCGGCGACTACGACAATCCTGTTCTTTTCATTCGTGGTCAGCACATGTTGTCAGCCCTAGAAAAAACGGTAAAACGTGCCTATGAAATAGGCATTAAAATTGTCACTGGTGCGGACACCGGATACGGCCCCAACAGCGTCACTCGGGTGGGAATGGAGATCACCAACTTTGTGAAGCTGGGGATGAAACCGATGGATGCCATCCGCTCCGCTACAAGCGTCGGTGCGGAGCTGCTACAAATTTCTGACAGAACAGGTACTGTCACCGTGGGCAAGGAAGCTGATCTTGTTGTGGTTCCTGACAATCCGTTGGAAGACATACGTTCCGTTCAGGATGTGGTGTTGGTCATCAGTAACGGTGTGATTGCCATGAACCGTCTGCCATTCAGTAAGGAGTAGATAATGAAGTTTTCCAGATACCAGTTAGTAATCTCTGTAGCGATTGCGTTATCTTTTCTTTCCGCCACTCCTCAAAAGGCGCTTAAGATTTTCATCTCCGTGGATATGGAAGGCATCGGCGGCATAGGCACGGGGAAAATGACCAGTTATGGCGGAAAGGATTATGAAATAGGACGCAGGCTCATGACAGGAGAAGTAAATGCGGTGGCACAGACCATTTTTGAGAATGGACCGGCCCATATTCTGGTGAACGATTCCCATGGTGACATGCAGAATCTGATCCATCAGGACCTGGATCCGAGAGTCATCTACATTCAGGGAAATATCAAGCCGTTGGGGATGGTGCAAGGTCTCGATTCATCCTTTGACGCAGCCATTTTTCTCGGTTATCATGCCCGCGCGGGAACTGCCCGGGGATTCCTGGCCCATACAGGCTCTGGAGCTGTTAAAGGACTCTGGCTCAACGGTTTGGAGGTGGGTGAAGGCGGACTGAATGCCCATTATGCCGGTGAACAGGGTGTTCCTGTTATTCTGGCGGCGGGGGATGACGTTTTCACTGCTCAATTTGGTATACTTGTGAAGTGTGAACTGGTTACCACCAAGACAGCGGAGACTGCCCAGGTGGCTCGCCTGAAACATGGTGAAGTGGTCCGCCAGGAACTGGCTGAAGCCACCAGAAAAGCTCTGAAGAATCTGAAAAAAACCAAACCACTCAAAGTAAGTAATCCCGTTAAAATTAAAATGAAATTCTCAACCACCACTCAAGCGGATGTATTACAAGCCATCCCTGGAGTTGCTCTTGTTGACGGTTTCACGGTGTCTTATGAAGCCAATAATATGCGAGAGGCCTATCCTTTTATAAGACTGATGTATAAGTATGTGAAACCTTAAAAGAGGCTTAATGAATTCAGCATCTCCCGGACTCAAACGATCTCTTGGCATCTTTGACGGCATAGGCCTCCTTGTGGGGATCACTATCGGTGCCGGGATCTACTCCACTCCCCAGATCATCGCCGGCTACCTCAGTTCCTACGGCACGATCATGCTCCTCTGGATCGGTGTAGCTCTCTTTGTCTATGTAGGAAGTCTCATCTACGCGGAGCTAGGTAGTCGCTTCCCTGAAACGGGCGGAGAATATGTTTATATTCTTAAGGCTTTTGGGCCGTTCTGGGGATTCCTATTCGGTTGGGCTCAGCTTTTTATCATCCGCACCTCACCAGCCGCAGGCCTCTCGCTGGTTACCGCCAACTATATCGGTTTTTTCATTGACCTGAATCATACAGAAAAAATCATTATAGCACTGTCAGTCTTAGCCCTGTTCGGAGCATTGAATGTGGCTGGAGTTAATAAGGCCAGTTTCTACAATAAGCTCTCTTCAGCCGTAAAGATTGGTGGGTTGGCGATATTGGGTGTCATCGGGATGCTGCTGGTAAACAGTAAAGGGGATTTTCTGAGTCAAGCCTCTCATCCAACAGCGACACTCGGTCCGGTGGGGAATGTTATTGCGGCGCTTATGCTTGTCCTCTTTTCTTACATCGGCTGGGACAGGGTCGGCTATGTTGCAGGGGAGATGAAGAACCCGCGTAAGGTTATACCTCTCAGTATGTTTCTAGGTATGGGTATCATCATTGCTCTTTACCTTTTGATGAATACGCTTTATCATGCTACGCTGGGGATAGAAGGAATGCGGGATAGTACCATCGTCGCTTCCGACGCTGCGGTAAAGATTTTCGGCTCGGCCGGAGCCGGCGTTGTATCGCTGCTTGTGATTGTTTCGGCTACAGGCAGTATTAATGGTACCATTATGTCGGCAAGCCGTGTTTATTACGCCATGGCGCAAGATGGCCTGTTTTTCAGATGGTTGGACTATATCCACCCCAAGTTTCAGACCCCCACCCGTGCTATCTTTGCTCATTGCGTATGGGGAGCCGTCATCCTGGTCGTCCGTGGATCTTTTGAAACAATCGTTGCCGGGATGGTTTTTGCCATTCTTATCTTCTACATCTTTACCACTATCGCCTTGTTCAAATTCAGAAAAGAAGGGGCTGGATCCGAGGATGCCTATGAGATTCCCGGTTTTCCCGTTGTCCCGGGGCTCTATCTGGCGGGAATCGTAATTCTCATTTGCCTCCGGGGCTACTATGAGTGGGGGAAATCAGCCCAAGATCTAGCATTTGTGCTGACGGGGATTCCAGTCTATTTTCTCTGGTTCAGATCAAAAATAGACAGCTGATGGGATAAAGTGATGGTAACAATGCTTAAAGGATATTCTATGAAACATGTACTTCTACTTGCTTTCGTGACCACTTTAATCTTTGCAGGTGAAAAACCGGACAGCCTGGGGAATGCGCTTCCTATGGAGGCCACCAGGACAGTCTCCTTTACAACAGATGAAGGAACGTGGCTCTCTCTGGACATTTCTCCCAAGGGAAAGACTATCGTCTTCGAACTCCTTGGTGATCTTTACATACTTCCAATCCGAGGTGGCAAGGCCACCCGTATCACTTCCGGGATGGCTTTCGATTCCCAGCCGGCCTATTCGCCTAGCGGTGATTGGATCGCATTCCTGAGTGACCGTGACGGTGCGGAAAATTTGTGGATTGCCAGAGCTGACGGGAGTGAACCAAAGCAGCTAAGTAAGGATACCAACAAGTCGTTTGCTTCTCCCACATGGACGTCGGATGGCGACTACGTCATCGTATCTCGGTCTGGCTGGGGGACTTTTGAGCTTTGGATGTACCACGTGAAGGGCGGTTCAGGTGTGCAAATCACAAAGGCGAGCCCAGATAACGACACACCGAGAAGCCGTCAGCACAATGCCCTTGGTGCTGACCTTTCTCCCGATGGAAAGTTTATTTATTATGCTCGGCGCATTGGAGGTTTTTCCTACAATGCCCAGTTTCCCATGTGGCAAATCGCCCGTCGTGATATGGTCACCGGGGATGAAGATATCATTACCAGGAATGAGGGGAGTGGCATCCGCCCGGCCATTTCTCCGGATGGCAAAAAGATGGTCTACGGTACAAGGTATAAGACCAAGACCGGGCTCCGGATTCGCGATCTTGAAACAGCTGAGGACAGTTGGCTCATCTATCCTGTGCAAAGGGACGACCAGGAGTCTCGCTTTACACGGGATCTTTTGCCGGGCTACGCCTTTCATCCCAACGGTAGGGAAATTTTCCTCACTTATGGTGGGCAGATTCACAGTGTGGATATCAGGACCGGAAAGTCAAGGCGAATCCCGTTTGAGGCCAAAGTTGAACAGGATTTGGGCCCTAACCTCAACTTTCCCTATAGGGTTGCAGATGGCCCTGTCCGTTCTCGTATAATCATGGATCCAGCTCAGTCTCCAGATGGAAAACAACTTGCTTTTTCTACGTTTACTCATCTTTATACCATGGAATTGCCTGAAGGAATACCTCAACGGCTTTCTTCAAAGGATGTGGGTGAATTCCAGCCTTCCTGGTCCCCGGATGGGAAATGGCTAGCTTATGTAACCTGGACTCACGCCGGTGGTCATATTTGGAAGATTCGTGCCCGTGGCGGGAACCCCATCAAACTTACAAAAACCCCCGCCTTTTATGCTGAACCGATATGGACCCCGGATGGCGAAAGAATTATTTCGTTGAGAGGATCATCTTATCTGAGAATTCAATCACCCAGTGAATTTGGTGGACCAAACACTCCTATGGATCTGATTAGTGTGGATGCCAATGGCAGCGATTTTAAAATGATACTTCCTGCCCGGGGTTTGGGCAAACCTCACTTCCTAGAAGGTATGTCCGATCGTGTTTACCTCTACAGTGGAAGAAACGGGATTGTTTCCGTGAGACTTGACGGCTCCGACAGGCGGGAACACCTCAATGTCAAAGGGAAAGGAAATTATGCCTCTACAGAACCGGTGCCCGCTAGGGACGTTCAGCTTAGTCCCAATGGAAAGTGGGCCTTGGCCAGTGTTCAGAACCAGCTCTACTTCCTGGCGGTTCCCAAGGTTGGCGGTTCGGCGCCAGTGGTGAATGTCAGCTCTCCCTCAGTTCCTGTAATAAAATTGACGAATATCGGTGCTGACTATTTTGGGTGGAGCGATGGCGGGAAAAAGGTCACATGGTCCATCGGTTCAACATTCTATAGCATGCCAGTCGATTCTCTATCTTTTGAAGAGATTGAGAAGGAAAAAAGTGAAGACACAGAAGATGATTCAGATAGCGAGGAAGAGCCAAAACCATTACTGGAGGAAGCTCCTTTTATTCAAGCTGTAGAGGTTATTGTTGAAAAGGAAAGATATTCACCTACCGGTACAATTGTTTTAAGTGGTGCACGCGTTATCACCATGAATGATAATCAGATTATTGAGAACTGTGATATTGTTATCGAAAATAACAGAATCTTACGCATTGGTAGAATCGGTACCGTACGCATTCCCGACGATGCTGCAATCTTTGATGTATCAGGGATGACGATTGTTCCCGGTTTTATCGATACTCATGCCCACTGGATGGAAGTGAGGAAGGGTATACTGGATCTCCAAAACTGGAGTTTCCTTGCCAACGTTGCTTACGGCGTGACAGCCGGACTAGACGTTCAGACATCCACAAATGATATGTTTGCTTATCAGGATCTGGTGGAGACGGGACAGATCATCGGTCCCCGAGCCTACAACACCGGCCCCGGAATTTTTTCCAATAACAACTTCCAGAGTATGGAAGAGGCTAAGGGTGTCATTAAGCGGTATCGGGATCACTACCGGACACGGAACCTGAAATCCTATGTAGTGGGTAATAGGAAGCAGCGTCAGTTTGTCGCCATGGCTGCCCACGAGCTGGGTATGATGCCTACTACAGAGGGTGCGTTGGATTTAAAATTAGATCTGACACATGCTATCGATGGCTTCCACGGAAACGAACATGCACTTCCCATTGTGCCACTCTACAAAGATGTGGTTGAGTTAGTTGCTCGGAGCGGCATGACTTATACACCAACCCTTCTTGTGGCTTACGGAGGCCCCTGGGCGGAGAACTATTTTTACACCAACACGGAAGTTCACGATAATAAGAAAGTTCAGCGTTTTATACCCGATAACATCATTCAGTCGAGGACGCGTCGCCGCCCTTGGTTCCGGGATGATGAACATGTTTTTCCGAAGCTGGCGGCCCAAGCCGCTAAAATTACCCGCGCCGGTGGGCGTGTGGGCGTGGGTGCTCACGGACAGCTTCAGGGCATTGGTTACCATTGGGAGCTGTGGGCGCTCCAGAGCGGTGGAATGACAGAAATGGAAGCGCTGAGAGCTGCCACCCTCCACGGCGCTGAAATTATTGGCGTCGGCCGTGACCTCGGCTCTATCGAAAACGGAAAACTGGCTGATATGATCATTCTTAAAAAGAATCCTCTGGAAGATATAAAAAATACCAATACTATCAGGTACGTCATGGTAAATGGCGAACTTTTCGACAGCAACACTATGAAAAAATTGTGGCCTGAAGAGAAGGAGATAGAACCGCTCTGGTGGTGGGACGACGGTCCGGCAGAAAAATGAGAAAACTTTTTTTTATTGCTGTTTTGTTCATATTTGTTGTCTGTGAAGACGAGGAAGAACCACTCGAAGAACCACTCTGCAACATAAAGGCAACACTTGAAGACTACAGCGACCTGGATGGTTGCGGATTTGTCATAATGTTAAAGGACAGTACTATCCTTGAGATAGGAGATTATGATGAAGAGCCAGACTTTAGTTTCAGAGACGGAATGGCAGTGAACATCTCCTACGAACAGATGGAAAGCATCGCTACTATCTGCATGGTAGGTCCTATTGTCAGAATTACTTGCATGGAAAAGAACGGGAATGATGGCTGAACTGATTTTTAGTGATGTCTGGGCTAGATCCTGGGGTGAGAGGCTAGCTACCAGCGATGCCTATCGTACCGCCGCTGATAAATGGGAAGGTGATATTGTCATGGTTTTGGAACCTGATGCCAAAATGGGTATAGAAAAACAGAGTGTTTATCTTGATCTGATGCACGGTGACTGCCGAGAAGCGCGGGCTGCTACGGAAAGGGATTTGGATGAGGCAGTTTATGTCATATCAGCACGAGCGGAAAACTGGAAAAAGATTCTTGAAGGATCACTGGACCCCATCATGGCACTCATGCGGGGCAAGTTGAAACTGGAAAAAGGGAATTTGGGAAGCTTGTTACCTCACACCTCTGCTGCAAAGGAACTTGTGGTTGCAGCCCGTGAGATTGAAACCGATTTTCCTGAAGGTTGGAATTAGCTGTATTAACTTTGTCTTATCATGTTAGAGTAAATGTATGAGAACTGAATTCACGACTCTCTCCAACGGTCTTAACAGAAATCATGTTATGTCTCGCCTCTGGGAAAAGGCGAAAAAGCTCGGCACTTGGAACCCGGATGACATTGACCTCTCTAAAGACAAAACTGACTGGGGAAACCTATCCGATTCTGAACGTGACCTTACATTGAATGTTGCCACACTCTTCCTGTCTGGAGAAGAGGCGGTCACCCTGGATCTTTTGCCTCTTTTAAGTGTAGTTACCGGTGAAAATCGTCTGGAAGAGGAAATGTATCTCACTTCTTTTCTCTGGGAAGAAGCCAAGCATGTGGATTTCTTTCACCGTTATCTTGATACTGTTATGACAGATTCGGGTGACCTCAGTCGTTACCATACAGAAAGTTACAGGGCCATTTTTTATGAGACTCTTCCCAAAGCCATGGCACTTCTTAAGAATGATAAATCGCCTCAAACCCAGGCCGAGGCTTCCGTGACTTACAATATAGTGGTTGAAGGGATTTTGGCGGAAACGGGTTACAATGGTTGGTACCAGATTCTTCAAGAATCAGGTCTTCTTCCAGGCATGCTGGAGGGGATCAAATTTGTACAGAGAGATGAATCCCGTCATCTTCGTTTTGGTGTCTATTTTATTTCTCGCCTGGTGGCGGAACACGGCGATTCCGTCTGGGATGCGGTGGAGAAGAAAATGGAGACCCTTCTGATGCCGGCCATCGGTGTTATCAACGAACTGTTTGATTATCAGGAAGCTAAACACGGTGAGGTAGCATTTGGATTGAAGCGGGAGGATTTTGTGGATTTTGCAGTTGTTCAATTTCAGAAGCGGATGGATCGTATTGAAAAATCCCGTGAGTTATCATTGGAAGATGTCATGTTTAAGGACTTAACAGAGGACTTTGATCCCGAACCTTTCTGAAGTCGGTTGAACATATAGATGTTCGAACCAACGGAGAGCTCATTTATCTGGAGGATTCAACCCACTGGCTTCAGCACGAAGTGCCGGGAAAAGTTAATTCTTTGCTTCTGGAATTTCTCAGCGCCTGAACTCTCCTAAAAAACCTGATTAGCCCTCAAATTACAATGACTAATAACAGATTCAATTGTAAGTTAATAGAAGGGAATTTTTCCTCAGTTTAAGCACGGGGCATTTTTGGAAGATCTTTACCATAAACGAAGTACATATTTCGGTTTTCAGAAGGAGTACATAGCCGAATTCGTTTACGGTGGTATTGATGGTACTATCACCACGTTCGCGGTTGTTGCCGGTGCTGCTGGTGCGGAACTCGCCCTTCCCATTGTTTTGATTCTCGGGTTTGCCAACCTCATTGCCGATGGCTTTGCTATGTCTGTGGGGAGTTATTTTTCCGCGAAGGCTGAGCATGAATCGTATGAGAAACACAAAGCTGTGGAATATTGGGAAATTGAGAACCTTCGTGAAAAGGAGGTTGAGGAGATTCGGGAGATCTACCAGAATAAGGGATTCACAGGGGACTTGTTACATCAGGTGGTGGATGTTATAACATCCGATGACGACGTGTGGGTAGACACAATGATGAAAGAAGAGTTGGAATTGATGAAAGATGAAAGGCCGCCGTGGAAACGGGGGCTGGTCACATTTATCGCATTCAACCTTATCGGTTTTATTCCGTTGATGGCTTATGTCCTCGCTGGGTTCACAAAAGCCAATGCGTCCGATCTTTTTATGGTCTCATCTATTTCTACGGGGGCCGCCCTGGCTCTCATCGGTGCCTTAAAAGGATTTGTCACCGAACAAAGCCGAATCAAAGGGATTGTTGAAACAGTTCTGCTAGGCGGTGTCGCCGCTACCATCGCCTTTTTTGTTGGTGACGTCCTGGAGAAAATCCTTTGACATTGGCATTCTAAGTTAAGGTACCCTGTCAGCTTTGCCGGAAGCGGTCACAAATGGTCTTATCGTTTCAGTAGAGAGTGAATTCATTCCTGAACGCTCCAATCCTGACCAGCCTCTCTTTTTCTTCGCCTACCATATCACGATAAGGAATGAGGGTGACCACCCGCTTACGCTTAAGAACCGCTACTGGCACATCACCGACGCAGCCGGACAAGTAGAAGAAGTTCGGGGCCCTGGTGTTGTAGGTTATCAACCGCGGCTGGAAAAAGATCAGTCATTCCAATATACCAGTTTCTGCCCCCTTCGGACGGAATTCGGCATCATGAAAGGGACCTATGAGATGGTTTGGGACGACGGCGAAACCTTCGATGCAGAAATTCCTGCCTTTCAGCTGGTGACACCTCATTCGGTCAACTAATTATACAATATTGAAAAAGGGGGAATTATGAAAACCGGTACAGTAAGAGAATATGATCAGTCGAAAGGATTTGGTTTCATCGAATCTGATGACGGGGACGATCTCTTCGTCCATGTCAGCGGATTGCGTGTAGATCTCCAAAAACAGGGATTGAGACAGGGCCTGCATGTTCAGTTTGATGTGCAATATGATGTGAAAGGTGATAGGGCTGTAAATGTGAAGATTGCTGACTGACTGATTTCTGAATGACGGATTGGTTCAGTGCTATTGCCGAGCTAACGGCTGATTTGTCCGATATCGTCTGGGGTGTCTGGACAATCATTCTCCTTTGCGGAGTTGGTTTACTTCTTACTTGGAAAACCAAGTTTGTTCAGGTCACAAATTTTGTAAAATCCCTCAGGTTAATCTCCAGTGGTGCTTTGAAACGGGACAGTTTAGTAGAAGGAACCGGTGACATTTCTCCTTTCCAGGCTTTCACCACCGCACTCTCCGCCACCATCGGCAATGGAAATGTAGCGGGCGTTGCAACTGCCATTGCCATAGGTGGTCCCGGCGCCGCCTTCTGGATGTGGACAGTGTCTTTATTTGGAATGGCAACCAAATATGCGGAAGCTGTTCTTGGTGTAAAATATCGTCAAAAAGCTGAGGATGGGACCATGCTGGGAGGGCCTATGGTTTATCTCAAAGAAGGTCTTGGTATGAACCGGTTGAGTCTCTTTTTTGCTATCTCAGCCCTTTTCGGTGGGATCGGGGCCGGCAACATGACTCAGTCAAATTCTATTGCTTTGGTCCTGTTCAGTGATTTCGGCATTCCAAAATGGTTCAGTGGGCTGGTGCTGGCATTGGCACTTTGGGCAGTCATCATCGGTGGCATTCACAGGATAGGCCGCGTAGCGGAGAAACTTGTCCCTTCAATGGCGCTGGTTTATGTCCTCAGTTGTCTTGCTATACTCGTGGTGAATATTACAGAAGTACCCGGGGCATTTGCTTTGATTATCAGGAGTGCATTCAGTGGTACGGCTGCCGCCGGGGGATTTGCTGGTGCTAATGTGGCCAGAGCGATGGCTTACGGTTTTCGTCGGGGGACTATCTCCAGTGAGGCGGGTGTCGGTACTGCCGCAATTGCTCACGGTGCGTCACGAACCACGGATCCTCACCAGCAAGGTATTATCGGAATGATGGGTGTATTCATTGACACCATGGTTGTTTCAAGTATGACAGCTCTTGTGCTTGTTTCCACCGGTGTATGGTCCTCCGGCCTTATCAGTACCGAAATGACATCAGCTGCATTCAAAAGTGTGTTACCGTTCGGCGGTGCCATTATTGTGCTTGTATCGGTACTCTTCGGGTTTACAACAATGGTGGGATGGGCATACTACTGTGAACAGTCCCTCCGTCATGCCGGTGGAATAAAACTGTCCATCCCTTTTCGATGGGTCTATTGCGGACTTGCTGGTTTGGGTGCAATATTTCAGGTGAAACCACTCTGGGATTGGGCCGATATCTTCATGGGTTTCATGGTGTTTGCAAACCTTACAGCCCTTGTTGCCCTTAGCGGAGAGGTAAGAAAGATTAGTAGATCATGAGTAAGGTAAATCCCGTTGTTATTTCTACCTGGTATCACGGAGAGAAGGCCAATGATGCATCAGCAAAAGTCCTTTTGGGCCGTGGTTCTGCACTGGATGCGGTGGTGGCTGGTGCAGCGGTTTCAGAGGAGGATCCCACCGTCATGGACGTTGGCTACGGTGGACTGCCAGATGAGGATGGTATCGTCACTCTGGATGCCGCGGTCATGGGATCTGATGGTCGCAGCGGTTCGGTGGCAGGAATGGGAGGGATTGTCAATGCGGCAGCGGTGGCTAGGAAAGTGATGGAAGAGACCAAACACGCCATGATTGTTGGTGAAGGAGCGAAAAGATTTGCACTTAAGATGGGGTTCCAGGAAAAAGATCTTCTTACTGAAGAGGCACAAAGGCGGTGGCTGGAGTGGAAAGAAAATCCTGAGCAATCGACGTCATGGCTAAATGGTCAATCCAATCACGAAACATTGGGAATTGTTGCCATGGATCAGAAAGGTGATCTGTCTGGGGCATGTACCACCAGCGGTGCTGCATGGAAGATTCACGGTCGAGTGGGTGATTCACCTCTCATTGGTGCGGGGCTTTATGTGGACAATGAAGTAGGTGCTGCCGCAGCCACCGGGGCGGGTCTGGAAGTGATCGCCGTCTGTGGAAGTTTCCTAGTCGTAGAAAATATGCGGCAGGGAATCTCAGCCCAGAAAGCCTGTGAAAATGCTCTCCAGAGGATAATCGACAGGCACGGGGGAGATGTGGAATTTCAGGTCGGTTTTGTGGCCCTCAGGAAAGATGGTGAAACGGGCGCTGCTTCAATCATGAATCCATTTGAATTTGCTCTCTTTCGTGATGGTAAGAACCGGTTGGCGAAGGCAAAAGCAATGCTGGATAAACACACTTCGTTTTATAACATCTATCGATGAAATTGGTCTAATGAGTCTGAGACCTTCAACAGCTGAAATGGAATCTTCACTGAGCATCATCCGGGAATTTTTGTCTATAACTCCCCTGAATATAGAAAGTGACCTCAGTACACTTACGGAAACCACAACCTATGTGAAACATGAGTATAAATCACCAGTTAACTCATTCAAAGCCAGGGGGGCTTTAACACTTGTACATAGTCTTTCGCGATCCGGTGATGTGACAAAAGTGATCACCGCTTCAACGGGTAATCATGGTTCCGCCATGGCTTATGCCTGCCAGAAATTTGATTTGCCAATCACAGTGGTTGTGCCGGAAGGAGCAGATGAAAGTAAAGTTGCCTTGATCCGCAAATTTGACGCCGATCTTCAATTTTTAGGCAGAGATTTGGACGAAGCGAAAAACCAGATCTTGGAGTGGACTCTGCCCAAGGGTCATTTGTTTATTGAAGATGGGGCTGTACCAGAAATTGTGGTTGGTACCGCTACCATTGGTTACGAGATCGCGCAACAAATCGATGAAAATCTTGATGTAGTTATAGTTCCTGTGGGAAACGGCTCTCTTATTAGCGGTATTGGCACTGCTTTGAAAGAGAAGAATCCTTCCACCCGGGTCATAAGTGTGCAATCGGAAGAGGCTCCTTGTATGACCTATTCATTTCATGAAAAGAAGCCTGTCAATACAGACAGTTGCAATACCTTTGCTGGCGGTATCGCTGTTCGTGTGGCTATCCCGCAGGCGGTAGACCTTATGCTGGATGTTGTGGATGATGCCATACTGGTTTCCGAAAATGACCTCAAAAGGGCAATGGGACTCTTTTTTAACAACGTGGGCGTGTTGGTAGAAGGTGCAGGTGCCGCGGCCTTGGCAGGTGCATTAAAATTGAAGGATGATCTTAAGGGAAAATCCATTTGTTTATTGGCCACAGGCTGCAATGTGGATAGTTTTCTTGAACAGGAGATTCTCAGGGACTATGTGTAATAGGATGAGAGGCATCCGTGGTTGATCTAGTCATAAGAGGCGGGAAAGTAATTGATGGAACGGGTAAACCGGCAGTGAGGGCTGATGTTGTTATCAGTGGCAGCTCTGTTGTATCAGTAGGCGATGCGTCGGAAGTGAAGGGAAATCTTGAATGGGATGCCAGTGGCAAAGTTGTCTGCCCTGGTTTCATCGACATCCACAGTCATGCCGATTTTTCTCTTATGGCTGATCGTCGAAACGAAGGTGCTATCCGTCAGGGTATCACCACGGTGGTGACCGGCAATTGTGGTCACGGTCCGGCCCCTGCTAATGACATGGACCTCGCAAAACGCAATACTGCAGGTTTCAGCGAAAGCTGGGATGTGGACTTTTCATGGGGTTCTTTTAGCGAATATATGGATGCCCTTCTCTCTCCGGGACTTTCTACAAATGTAGCACCCCTTGTGCCGCACGGCTCGGTTAGATTAAGTGTAATGGGTCACTCCACTGGAAAAGCTTCTACTACTGAACTTGAACAGATGAAATCTCTTGTTGAGGAGGCCATGACTGCCGGTGCCGTGGGGTTCTCTTCAGGTCTTGAATATTCCCCGGGGATGTACGCGGATGAGGATGAACTGGTGGCCTTGACAGCAGTTTCGGCAAAACATGGGGGTATCTACGCCAGTCATATCCGAAACAGGGGGGAACAGTTTGAAGAGGCGGTAGAGGAAGCCCTCAGTATCTGCCGAAGGGCTGGACTTCCCGGGCAACTGTCTCACCTAGCGCCAAGGCCCTATGCGCCGGACGGAACTTTTGACCGTGTCCTTGAAATGGTTAACCGTGCCCGCGAAGATGAAAACTTGACCGTTGGTATAGATACTTTCCCTGACGAATGGGGTCCTGGCATGGTTGTGGCACTGCTGCCTCCATGGGTCTATGAAGGGGAGCGACAGGAGGTCCTTAAGCGTTTGGGATCGCCTGAAACAGTTGAAAAATGTCGCGATCATTTTTCTGACCCTACAAATTATCTGCTTCGGCTAGGAGGATTGGAAAAATTCTATCTCTCCTCGTCAATAGCTCATCCCGAACTTGTCGGGAAGAACTTTGTAGAAATCGGCCATATGTTTAATTGTGATCCTGTTGAAAGCATTTTCAGGCTGGTCCTGGCTGATGGAGTCGACTTCTATAATGTTATGTTAAGACATATCTTTGCCACCAGGCCTGAACTTGAAAAACTTCTTATGGATCCCTACTGTAGTATTGAAAGTGATGGCGTTGTGACTGCAACTGATGGTCCACTGTCCAACTTTACCATGAACCGGTCAAGTTTTGGTTACACCATTCGATTTGTCGAAGAATACGTTCTCCGTCACAATCTGTTTACCCTGGAAGAGGCCATCCGTAAAATGACCTCTCTTCCTGCCACCTCAGCCGGTTTGTCAAACCGTGGTTGCATTCAAGCCGGAAAAGCTGCTGACCTTGTTGTCTTGGATTTAGATAGGTTGTCAGATAATAGTACTGACCAGGCGCCTCAAGCTTATCCTTCTGGTGTTGAAATTGTGGTGGTTAATGGTGAAGTAGTGTTGGACCACGGTCACCGTGCGGATAAATTGCCGGGTGGCCTTGCATAAGTCAGCCTAGCTAATGCTGGCAGATAGTCGTCTTGCTAAAGTGTTTTAAAAGAATGCTTTGTCATTCAGCGGGGCTTCATTCTGTTATTGAATAACCCCTTAAGGAGAATCAGTTAATCAGCTGCATACTGAGTTGATCTTGCTGATGGTTTTTACATCATCCATCAATTTGTTATTGTACGCGCGCAGATGATAAGGCCAAATTATTCAGGTACATTATAAGTTAAAACAGACAACTTTTGGTTCGGTCATTTCCTGTAACGCAAACTTAATTCCTTCTCTGCCGAGTCCGCTGTTTTTCACACCACCAAATGGCATGAGATCCACTCTGTAATCAGTGGAGTCATTGATAATAATTCCTCCAACATCCATGTGCTTAATGGCGTGAAAAGCGTTGTTAATATTGCTGGTAAAAATCGCTCCATGCAGACCATAGTTTCCTTCATTGGATTTTTCAATGGCTTCATCCAGGGCGCTGACTTTGTACAACGTCACAACGGGTCCAAAAATCTCCTCGCAGTCCAGTTTCGCTCCAGTGGGCATGTTTTCCATAACCGTGGGTTGAACTAAGCTCCCTTCACGAATACCGCCCGTGAGACAAGCCGCTCCCATTTCCACGGCTTCATCCACCCATTTAATCACGCGTATTGCTTCTTTTTCATTGATCATGGGACCCATGTCTGTGTCTTCATCTAATTGAAACCCAGTTTTGTATTGTTTGGTGCGGACAACAAACTGATTTCTGAATTCACTGTAAATGTTTTCATGGATGTAAATCCGCTGAACGCCGATGCAGTTCTGTCCCACCGCCCAAAAAGCACCGGAAACACAGGATTCCACAGCTGGATCTAAGTCGCAGTCATTCATTACGATCACCGGAGAATTTGACCCAAGCTCCATGCCGACCTTCTTCAATCCAATTTTCTTCATAATCTCTTCCCCTGCTTCCACACCACCAGTGAAAGAGATCATTCGGACACGATCGTCAGAGACCAGAGCATCACCGATCTCATTCCCGTAGCCTGTTACGACAGATAAAACCTTTTCAGGTAATCCTGCTTCTAATAAGCATTCCGCAAGTTTCAGCGCTGAAAGCGGGGTAACGGTTGCCGGTTTCAATACAACAGAATTTCCACCGGCTATGGCTGGCCCCAGTTTATGAGCAACCAGATTCAGCGGATCATTAAAAGGTGTAATGGCAGCGATGATCCCGATGGGGAAACGATAATAGTATCCGACCCGATTTTCAGAACCTTCCGCAGAATCAAATGGAATGGTTTCACCGTTAAGCCGCCGGGCTTCTTCTGCAGAAATTGTGATCGTATTTATCGCTCTTCCCACTTCCTTTCGAGCTTCTTTTATTGTTTTTGAACCTTCTGTTGCAATAGTTTTTGCCAACTCATCGAAGCGGGTTTGCATTATTTTAGCTGTCTTTTTCAAGATGGAAATTCTTCTGTGTACGGGCATGTCTCTGTTAATAGTAAATCCTTCTGCTGCAGATTCTATTGCCTTCTTGACGTCGTCCACAGTTCCTGCTGGAACTGTATCCAACACATTACCGTCGTATGGATTTAGAACGTTGATTTTTTCAGGTTTATCGACCCATTTCCCATGGATGAGCATTTTCATGATTCATTCCTTTTTTGCAAATTATTAATAGACAGAATGTCCGATAAAATGGAAAAACCAGTTTCTGTTTTCCCCGCCCCTGCTCCAACGATAGTTACATCACCTAAAAGGTCTGTAGCAAATGTCAGTGCGTTGGTCGATCCCATTACCCCTGCTAAAGGATGATCCATCGGAATCATTTTCGGTTTTACACTTGCCGCAATTTTGCCATTTGATTTTTCTACAGAACCGATAAGCTTCCATCTGGCATTTTTCTGCTTAGCATCATTGATCATTTCTGGGGTGATACCAGTAATCCCTTCACGATCCACATTTTCGGCAGAGATGTCGGCACCCATGACAACATTGGCAAGAATAATGACCTTTGCCATCGCATCATATCCTTCGACATCTCCAGCTGGGTCTGCTTCGGCATATCCAAGTTCCTGTGTTGTTTTCAGAACATCCTCATAAGATTTCCCCGCTTCCATTTCTGTTAATATATAATTTGTTGTTCCATTCAGAATCCCGCTCACAGCGGAGATGGAACAACCAGCTAACGGTCCCTTTGCAAGGTTCAGTACTGGTGTACCGGACATGACAGTCCCCTCGATGAAAAATTGTACACCATATTTTTCAGCTGATTGCTTCATTTCACTATATTTTATTGTCGCCGGACCTTTATTGCTCGTAACAACATGTTTGCCGTTTTTAAATGATGTTTTACAATGAGTAAGTGCCGGTTCTGCTGTTTTTACATCCGTGTAGGATAATTCGCACACTATATCAGCATTGGAATTTTGAATTGTTGTTACCGCGTCCCACCCGAATTCACATGGTGCTTTTTCACCTTTGGGTTTGTACTCTTCCAGTGATGTACCTGATTTTACTAAATCGAGGAGCTGATTAACATTCAGTCCGTCAGGGCAATAAACAGATCCTTTCAACAGGTCGGAAACTGCCACTACTTCCCAATCAAGATCGTGGTTTTCTTTTAATTCAGTCTTTTTGTTAATTAGAATTTCACAAAGACCTTGGCCTACTGTTCCGAAGCCGATTAACGCAAGTTTGTATTTCATGGGATTGCCTTATAGAATGTATGGTTTATTTAATTCAGGTTTTATTAGAGTGTTTTCAAGATCAAATATGAAAGATCAGGGTGCTCAATCCTGACAGAAATCCGAATCGCAAATGGGTTGATGTATGCCAGTTTCCGGCCTTCTTCCTCTTCTTGCTGATATAATAGATGGAGGGAATATGCTTGTGAAGTTAATTGATCAGCTCACCCATTCTCGGGTCAGTTCCAATCTGTATGGGAAAAGATATCTTCCACCGTTTCTCGGCGTCTGATAAGGCGTGGCTTACGGTTCTCCAATAGCACTTCTGCCGGTTTGGGTCTTGTATTATATTGATTTGCCATACTGAAGCCATAAGCACCAACGTCCATGACAGCGATCAGATCACCTTCCTCTACTTCCGGAAAAGATCTGTCTGTTGCCAGCCGGTCGGTGTTTTCACAGATGCCACCGGTGAAATCGGCCACAAGCTTTTCCGGTGCGTCCGGCTCCCCGACCTTGAAAATCTTGTGATACGTTTTGTAAAGGGCGGGACGAAGGAATGTATTCATACCTGCGTCCAGGCCAACAAAGTTCTTGTAGCTCTCTTTGATTCCTGTGACGCGGGTCAAAAGGAAACCAGCATCAGCGATAATGATCTTCCCCGGCTCGATCATAAACTTCGGGACAGGACCGTTTTCAGGCTCATAGAATTCATGGAATGTTTTACCCAGCTTTCCAAAAAGTTCTTTTGAATCCAGCGGCTCCTGATTGTTCTCATAGGGAATGCCGTAACCGCCCCCTAGGCTGATAAAGGAGAATCTGAATCCAAGTTCTTTCTCAAGTTTCCGAGCGTTTTCCAGTATTGCAGTGAGGAGATGGACAAAATAGTCATTGTCTAGGTTCCCTGAGCCGCTCATGCACTGAATCCCGAATTTCTTAACACCATCCTCTTGGGACATACGATAAGCGTTGGCGATCTTTTCTTCTGGTATCCCGAATTTGGCTTCTTTGCCGGAGGTGACAATTTCAGGGAAGCTCCCGCTACCGAAACCGGGATTGAGTCGGAATGAGACCTGTTTTGGAATAGCGAATCTCCTGAGCCTCTCATAAGATGAAATATCATCGAGGTTCAAATGTTCTGCCGATTCAATGGCCAGTTTCAGTTCCTTGGTGCTCTCATAGTTTCCTGTATAAATACGCCGCTCCTGTTCAATGCCCACTTCGTCGGCAATATACAGTTCACCGGGTGATGAACAGTCGGCGCCCAGGGTCGGGAGCGATTCCTTCATAAGTGAGAGCAAGTGGGGGTTTGTGTTTGCTTTCAGGGCGAAACAGATCTGATAATTAGAGAAGGCTGAAGAAATGTCATTGTCAAGGTTGGTAAGATTTGACAGGAGCTGTTTCTTGACATACACATAAAGGGGAGTACCGTACTGTTGTGCTAGTGCCTCCATGGCTCTGTCATCAGCGATGACGGGGAGCAAAGGGTGGTTTAATTTAGATGCCGCCATAGATTGATTCTGTTTCTTCTTTGAAAATATGACGTTGTGATGAGCTACTCAACCTGTTTAGTATCATCATCAATCTGTTGCACTCTCATTCGGGATGAGTAAATTTGACGGTGAGATGAAAACAGAGGAAGTCCAAAATCTAATTGAAATTGGCCTGGACGGTGCCGAGGCAGAGGTAACCGATCCTCAGAGAACCGGTGATCATTTCTCCGCTACAGTAGCCTGGCGCGGTTTTGAAGGCATGTCTCTCATCCAGCAGCATCAGGCTGTCTACAAAACTCTTGGTGACTACCTTACCAAGGAGATTCATGCACTGCAGTTGAAAACTTCGGCTCAATAAAATAAGGAAGTAAAATCATGGATATGAAGGATGAGATTCAGAAAACAATTGATGAGAATATGGTGGTTCTTTATATGAAAGGGACTAAGGAAATGCCCATGTGCGGTTTCTCCAATTCTGTTGTTCAGATGATGAACAACTACGGAGTTCCTTATGTAGATGTGAATGTTCTGGAAAATCCTGAGATCAGGGTTAATCTTTCTGAGATTACCAACTGGCCCACTATACCGCAGCTTTTCATCAATGGTGAAATGGTAGGCGGCTGCGATATCGCACTTGAACTTCATCAGTCGGGGGAGTTAAAGAAGATGCTAGAGGTTGCTGAAAAGAAGGCGCTCTCAGAAGACGGCTGACCAGACCTTCATTTGTCCTCTTTTTAACTTCGGCTTATATTCCCGCGCAATTTTGGCCCCTTCGTCTAGCGGTTAGGACTCCAGGTTTTCGACCTGGCAACAGGGGTTCGACTCCCCTAGGGGTCACGCCAGATAAAGTCCGCATAAATTGCGGACTTTTTTGTTTGACCGCGTCCTAAATTCCGGAAATTTCTATCTCATGGGTATTTTAATCACAGGATCGTCTGGTTACATCGGGACTGAGCTTTGCCGGCGTCTCCAAGCCGACCGATCAATAGGTGAGATTATCGGTATTGATGTTCTTCCCCCAAGAGAAACATTTGAAAAACTGATATTCTATGAGCGGGACTGTTGTAATGATCTCGCCGATATTTTCCAGAGACAAAAGATTGAGACAGTTGTTCATCTTGTGTTTGTACTCAACCCCATGCACGACAGCAAAAAGATGTACAGGATAAATGTGGGGACCCTGGAGAATGTCCTTGATAATGTGAAAAAGTTTGGAATTCAGCGTCTGGTGGTGACCAGTTCAGGGACAGCTTACGGGGCCTATCCTGACAATCCTGAACGGATCACTGAAGATATGCCTATCCGTGGCCATACATACCAGTATGCCAATGACAAGAAGATTGTTGAAGAAAAACTGGCCGAATTCGAAAAGGAAAACTCTGGGGTAGATATAGTAATTGCCCGCCCAGCGGTGGTTTGTGGTGCCCATATTGGAAACCTCATTTCTCGCTATGTTTCCAAACCTTGGGTTCCTTTGGTGAAAGGCTCTACTGCAAGAGTACAGCTTCTCCATGAAAAAGATGCCGCCGACGCACTGTTTGCTCTGGTTAAAGAAGCGAAAGCCGGAGCGTATAACCTTGGTCCGGAAGAAACTTTAACTCAGGATGAACTGGTCTCTATCACTGGCGGTATACAGTTGAGACTGGGGCCAAGGATCATCCGGATGTTTTCTGGTCTCGGGTGGGCACTCAGGTTAAAATTTCTTTCTGAGGCGCCCAGTTCCATGCTCGATTTTGTGGAGTTTTCCTGGGTGGTGGATGGTTCCAAAATAGAAAGAGAGACTTCTTTTCGGTATAAGCACTCTTCGAAGGATTCCTTGCGTGATTTTGTGGCTGCGACCAAGCAATAATCTGTGGCGGTTCTCCACCCTTTTGTAACACATTTCCCAATTGCACTTATCACCGCAGCGGCGATGATGCAGTTAATTGTTCTCATCCGTCCCGGCTGGATGGACAAAAGAGCGCCCATCTGGACTCTCGGTTTTTCACTGGCCATGTCCTTTTCTTCAATGCTTTCAGGACAAGCTGCCGCCAATGCCTCCATAAGTGAATCTGGACTGAATGGGCCGGTTCAGTCGCTCATGGAACAGCATGAAAACTTTGCTACTTTCACTGTCTGGACCTCCCTGGTGGTTCTCATCGGTTGGTTGTGGCTACACTTCCGATTTCCTGGTGACCGGCGGATTGATCTGGTTGTATTTGCGTTTTTGATACTCCTGACTGTGGCCGTTCTTTACACCGGATATTTTGGTGGTCAGCTCATGCATTACGGCGTTGGGGTTGGTCAATTTTGAATCGGCGCCGGTTCTTTCGTAACCTTGCCGCAGTAACCCTGCCCCTGGCCGTCCCACGACTTTTTTCCCGTGATGAAGATCCAGCTGGCGTCCACCTTCCATCAGGGCCCATCGCTGACGTTCACGTACACCTGTTGGGGAGCAATCCGGATAACGGCTGCTTTTTAAGTAAACGTTTCCAGCGATCCTTTGCTTTGAAATTCTCGCGGCTGTTTGTGGACTTCGGCTCCGGCGAAACGCCCGAAGAACAAGACCGGGCATATGTAAATCGGCTCATGGATCTGATTGCCAAACTTCCCGACAGTTGGCGTGGGGTTCTTTTAGCAATGGACGGCATTTATGACTCATCCGGTCAGCTCGATTTTGGCGAAACTCTGTTTTTGATCCCAAACGATTATGTCTTGTCCGTAGCGTCTGAGACTGAAAAGTTGGTGCCGGGTGCTTCCATCAACCCCTACAGAAAAGAGGCCCTTTACGAGCTGGAACGTGTCGCTTCCCTAGGGGCGGCTGTGGTGAAGTGGATCCCCAATACCATGGGCATCGACCCTTCCGACAAACGAATAGTTCCTTTCTACCGGCGCTTGAATGAACTGGAAATGGCACTACTTACACATACGGGTACCGAATATGCGGTGGGCGGTGCGGTGGATCAGAAATTGGGAAACCCTCTGCTCCTTCAGTTACCGCTGGAGGAAGGGGTGACCGTAATCGCGGCCCACTGCGCATCGGGAGGAGGGGACTCCAACGGTCCTTACTTCCGCCAATTCCTCAATATGATTGATGACTTTCCAAATCTCTACGGTGATATTTCAGGTCTTTCTCTTCTTCACAAATCATCCAGCTTGCGACACCTGATAAGGAATCCTCACTATTTTGACAAACTGTGTTACGGCAGTGACTTCCCTCTCTATTATACTCCCGCTACCAGTCCGTTATATTTTCTCGGTCTCATCTCTATGTCAAAGGCACTGGAACTTCAGAAAATTGACAACGATCTGCTGAGAGATGTTTCTACTTTAATGGAGCTGAATGCACCGCAACCATTTTTCAGGCGGGGGTTTGAAGTTGTGAAAAAGTTGAGAACTGCCGGCTCGTGAAACATTTCTGGAAAATGCTCACCATTGTACTCAACGTGGTACCAAATCCGGTCGGCCGGCTGCTGACACTATATCGCCGGGAGCCAGCTGTGGAAACATCATTTTACACCACAACCGAAGGTGAAACTGTGCCCATGCGCATCTATCATCCCGCAAAGTTGAAGAATGCACCGGCACTTGTTATCTATCCCGGTGTCACACCAGCAGCAGAAGAACACGAAGCCGTCAATATGCTTGCCCGTGCCACAGCTCTGGCAGGGGTCAGGACGTTCCTGCCACGCATACCCGCCATGAAGGAGGTTTTTGTTCGGGAGGAATCAATTGAACATATGATAAACGTTTATGAAGCTGTAGAGATACGAGAGGATATTGATAAAGAACGGATTGCGTGTGCAGGCATGAGTTTCGGTGGAAGTCTTTTTATAAAGGCGTGCTTGGATGAGCGGTTAAAAAACCGGCCGGCCAGTGTAATCTCCTACGGGAGCTATTTTGATATCAAAGAGTCGCTCCAGTTTGTTATCACCGGCCGCTGTTCAGACGGGAAAAAGGAATATGTTTTCGAGCCACACAACTGGGGCCGAATTGTCTTTTTCTATAACTACCTGGAATATCTCGATAACCCATGCAATCCTGAAAACATACGCGCCTACCTGCTGGATCAGGTGGCCAATGACGGAGAAAACGAGGGAGAACTTTATGCTTCTTTTCCAAAAGAAGATAGAATCCTTATTGACAAAATTGTATCCGACCAGAGCAAGGAGTCTGTGGAGATGGTGCAACAAGTGATGGATAAGATTGAAAATATACTGTTGCCGCTGTCCCCGGTTCAATTTATTGATGAAATTGACTTTCCACTCTATCTAATTCATGGTGCCAGCGACACCATGATACCGTTTACGGAAACTGTCAGATTCAGACGGGCTCTCGAAGAGAGAGGGAAAGAGGTTCACACGTTCATCAGTACTCTTTACGCTCATTCGGAAATAGAGGGACACGGTAAAGGACCTCTTGGATTCATCTCTGAGCTTTGGCGGATGGGCCGCTTTATAAAAATGATGTTGAAGCCGGTTTTGTAGCGTTAGGCCCGCGAATATTGCCGAAAAACCGCTCGTCGGGCACTCGTCGAAAAAACTTGACTTTCTCGACGAGAAAGTGATAATATCCGCGGCGGGATGCACTTATAGCATTCTCTAACTGAAAAATAAGGAGAATATCATGGCTGAAGTCGTCGCAAGAACAGGCGTTAGAAAAGAATCTGGATATCTGTATTACCTCGGAAAGAACGGTAATGTATGGCGTTCCAAGATGGCCCGTGCAGGTAAAGGTGGAGGCAATGCGGAAGAAGTTGCCAAAGCTGGTGTTAATCGGCAGTCAGGTTACCTGTACTATATTGATAAAAATGGTGATGTTTCCAGATCTCCAATGGCCAGAGGCCGCTAATATCTGAGTCATAAAGACGGTAGAAAACCCCCGGACTCCGGGGGTTTTTTTTGTTGTTGTAGCGGAACTTCATAATCGCCGTTAAATTCCCAGCAATTCACATAGATTGGAAAGAACGCAGATGAAACGTCTTATTGTTATTGCATTATTTTTCTCAGTTGTTGGAGCTCAGGTTGACTACAATTCAAAAATCCAGCCCATTTTCAATCAAAATTGTATCAGCTGTCACACAAGTGGCCACAGCAGTGGACTCAACCTAACCTCTTATGCTGAAATGATAAAAGGCGGGAACAGTGGTGTGGTAGTCAAAGCTGGAGATGCTGCCAACAGTCTGGTGATACAACGTTTGGAGGGGTCTGTTTCTTCACAGATGCCACCAAGCGGTGCACTTGCTGATTCCACCATTGATCTAATTAAACAATGGATAAATGAAGGGGCGGCGGAGAATATTTCTATTACTACTGAAAGTCAATTGCCTTCACACTTTGAGATTTTAGGAAACTATCCCAATCCGTTTAACCCCTCCACAAGAATCGTCATTAACACGATGACTCACGTCCAAGGGCAGGCAAGTATAGTTACGATTTCCGGTCGGTCGGTCTACGATTTTGGCCCTATCACTCTTAAGCCCGGGAGCAATTCTCTTGTCTGGATGGGAAAGAATTATCGTGGTATCACGCTCTCTTCTGGCATCTACATTTTTATTCTAAAGTACGATGATCGCATCCTGGCGCATAGAATGGCACTTCTGAAGTAAGGCGTTACATTTATAGTTTCACTAACGATTGAAAAATAAGATTCCTCGAATCGGATCCCCTATAGGTCTATTCCTGCTACTTGGCTGCGTTGATATGGGGAGCGAACCAAAAACAGATGACAATTCCAATGAGTCAGTCAGTTTCTCCAGTGACATCCAGCCTGTTTTTGATATCAGCTGTGCCACGTCAGGATGCCACAGAGCGGGACACTCAACCAACCTCAATCTAACGAAAGGGAACAGTTACACAAATCTCGTTAATGTGAAATCAATGAATTATGCTCCATTAAAATTGGTGGATCCTGGCAAGTCGGAGGATTCAGTCCTTTATCTGAAAATAGTGGGAAGTTCCGAGACCGGTTCAAAAATGCCGCCTGGTGGTACACTCAGTGATGCCAGTGTCGCCAATATCCGAGCCTGGATTACCGAAGGTGCTGAGAACAACTAAAGAGAGTCAACGATTGCTTCTCAGAATAGCCATCTCCTTTCTATTGGTACAATCAGCTAGCGCTATCCCTCGTTTTGCCATCAAAGAGGGGTCATCGTGCAATACTTGTCACGTGAATCCCGCCGGAGGAGCCTTAAGAAATGACTACGGCATGCTGATCGTCTCAACTGATGAACTGCCCATGCCTACAACAGGTTCGCTCATCACTCTGGATGACGTGGGTCAACTGACTGATCATCTCCGGATCGGTGCCGACCTGCGAATACAGGCCATCACCGATAGCGAGGAGTCAACTGCTTTTCCCATGCAGACAGATTTGTATGCCTATTTTGATCTAAAAGGGATGATGGGTCTTTACGTAGAGTTGGAGGTACTGCAGGAAAATACGGAGTACTGGACAAACGCTTTCTTTCCATTCCTCAACAGCTACGTCAGGGTAGGAAGAATGCGACCCATGTACGGACTCATGCTGGACGATCACACCTCTTTCATCCGGGGAGGGAATCTACAGAGAACTCACGGCCTTCTTAAAGAAGGGCTACCCTTTTCACCTTTGACTCCTCCGGTTAATACTGCAGAGCTGGGTATGTTCAGGTCAGACTTCCTGTTTACTGCGAGTCTCTCAAACGGATTTTTGGCAGGCGAAGCAGCTGAAGCCACTTTTCTCGGGCCGCCATCTAATCGAACAGCAGTCATCAGAGCTGAGTATTCCTCCTCTCTAGGAGATTATAGTGGTTTAGCAGGTGCATCGTACCTTTCCGAAGGTGACACAGAGATTAAAGGTTTTTTTGGCGGTATCTCCCGTGATCGGCTCACTTGGACAGGCGAGGTGGATTTTGCCGGTGGCTGGACAGGTGACGTAAACAGTGTGGCTTCCTACAGTGAGATCGCCTGGATGATAAAACCGGGAATACATTTGCTTGCTAAATATGATTTTTTTGATGAGGATATTGAATTACTGGAAAATGCTCTTTCTAGATTTTCGTTGGGTGCTGAACTTTACCCATTCAGTTTTCTGGAGTTAAAGATTCAAATGAGAAAAACACATGTGTCGGGCACCGGAATGTCACCGATTGAATTCCTGTTTCAGACCCATGCCTGGTTTTAGAGAGGAGGAAAATGAAAAGAATATTGATAACCCTTCTTTTGGTGGCCGTTTCCCACACACTGGAGGCACAAGACACGAAAAATATCAAGATACTCTCTTTCAAAACGAAGAAAGAGGTGATGGATTTCATGAAAAAGAACATTGCCCCGTCACTTGGCGTAAAATGTGCCTACTGTCACAATGTACGTGATTTTCCATCTGATGAGAATAAACATAAGGAGATTGCTCGCCAGATGATGATCATGACCCAGAACATAAACAAGAACACCCTAAATCCACTGGCTTACGAACCTGTTACTTGCTGGACGTGCCATCGAGGGAACATTTATCCTCCAAGGAGCAAAGATGATAAGAAAAAAGGCCACGAGCATTGATTTGAGGAGGTGAATTATGTCTATTGAAAAAGCAGTAGCGTACGCTGAAGAAAACAGGGACCGTTTTCTTCATGAACTGAAGGAACTGGTAGCCATCCCCAGTGTCTCCAGTAGTTCGGAGCATAAGCAAGATATACAAAGGTGTGCTCAATACGTCAGGGATGCGATGAAAGTAGTTGGTTTTGAACGGGTAGAAATGGTGGAGACAGAAAGACATCCAATCGTCTATGGAGAATGGCTTGGTGCTCCAGGTTGTCCAACGGTATTACTGTATGGTCACTACGATGTTCAACCTGTGGATCCACTTGAATTGTGGGAAACGCCTCCGTTTGAAGCATCTGAACGTGACGGACGCCTTTATGGCCGAGGAACGGTTGACGACAAGGGACAGTTTTATCTTCACCTTAAAGCTATGGAATCTTGGATGAAAACAGCTGGCAAGCTTCCTTTGAATATCAAATGTATTGTCGAGGGTGAAGAAGAGGTCGGAAGCGAAAGTCTGGAACCTTTTCTCAAAGAAAACCAGGATATGCTCGCCGCTGATGTGGCTGTGATTTCAGATACCAGTATGGTAAAGAAAGGATGGCCTTCCATCACATACGGTTTGAGAGGTATCGCCTATTTCCAGATCGATCTCAGGGGATCAGAACAGGATCTCCATTCCGGTATATTCGGTGGTGCCGTGAAGAACCCGATTCATGCATTGACGGACATCATAGGGCAGCTGAAAGATATTGATGGGCACGTCACTATTCCCGGTTTCTATGACAATGTAGTGAATGTGGCAGAGGAAGAGCGGGCCGCTATGGTTGAGCTCCCTTTTGATGAAGAAGTTTTCCGGCAGGAGGTGGGTGCACCGGAACTGACCTGGGAAAAAGGTTATTCTGTGCTGGAAAGTCTCTGGTGCCGTCCGGCCCTCGATGTGAACGGCATCTGGGGTGGATTTACGGGCGAGGGGTCAAAAACGGTTATTCCGGCCGAGGCACACGCCAAAGTGAGTGTGCGACTCGTCCCAAATCAGGAACCGGATGTAATTGGTAACCTGTTTGAAAAATACATTAATGAGATATCCCCACCTGAAGTGGAAATAACAGTGCAGCGCATGCACGGCGGCAGGCCTTTTTTAGGTGATCTGACTCATCCTGTCTTTGGTGCCGCTAGCCGGGCCCTGGAAAAAGGGTTCGGGACAAAAGCAGTTTTCATCCGTGAAGGTGGATCAATCCCCTTTGTAAGGGACATGACCGACACTCTGGACCTACCGTGTCTCCTTATCGGTTTCGGTCTGCCCGGAGAGAACGCCCACGCCCCCAATGAATGGATCGATTTGGAGAATTACGCCTTGGGGACGCTCAGCGCCATTCATCTGTACCAAGAACTCAGCGAGATGTAAGAAGGTGCAACCAGTGTTCCTGTCGGACATTCATCTCGGCCGGTTCATTCCATTCTTATTGATTGCTCTCCATCTAGAAGTTATGGGGCAGTCAGCACCTGTCGTCAGTAAGATCAGTGTGGAAGGTAACATTGTCACCAAGGAGTATATTATTTGGCGGGAGATCCTGCACCCGCTAGACGTGCACTTGGACAGCACAATCGTCAGCGAAGACCGAGACCGCATAGATAACCTCGCGATTTTTAGTAGCGTTCTCTGGGGTACGGTTCCTCAAAAAGATGGGTCAGTGGAGCTTGTCTACCAGGTGTTAGAGAGTTGGCGAATCTGGCCCGCGGCATCACCCATATATTGGGAAGACAAAGGGTGGTCTCTGGGAGGCGGCGTAAGAATATTAAACTTCCGGGGCCGAAATCAGGCATTTGCGGTAGGTGGTGCTATTGGCGCTATCCAAATGTTTGGTTTCCAATATTCTGATCCTTGGATTGCCGGGGATCATATTTCTCTATCTATGAATTTGGGAAAGAATCTATTCATTCACCCGTTTCTGCCTTATGTTCAATCTACTGAAGCTTTTGAAGCAAACTTAGGGCGGTGGTTTGGATATCGCTGGAAAGTGCAAGCAGGTTTCGAGTTGGAGCACAAACAGTTTACTGAAGAAAGCGATACACTCTCATTCACCTACATAGCTCCTCAGGGATCAGTCATTTATGACACTCGCGATATTTACCGAGACCCCAGTAGAGGAGGAATGATTGCTCAAAGTTTTTATTCTATGATTGACTTAACCCAAGGTGATGGGAATAGACTTGTGTGGACGCAGTCCGTCAGCCAATACTGGTCGCCCATTCAAGGGCGAAAAAAATTGACTTTTGGCGTTGGTGTCAAACTAGCTACTTCTTTTGGCTCTATGGACGAGGTATGGCTGAGCTATTTCGGTGGCAATTCAACTGTTCGAGGTTGGTCAGTGCCCAATAGTGAAGATTATGCAAATCCATCACAATCATTCAGGTTTGGTAACCATCGATTCATTTTTTCAGCGGAGGCACGCCAAACAATTATTCCAACTTCATCGGTTTCAGCATCGATGTTCAATGCGGAATATGGATTAACCGGTGTCGCTTTTTTTGATTTTGGTTATACTTCCAGGCAGCTTCATGATCTCTTTAAAGGTGACCCTCTTTTGGGCACAGGCTTTGGTATCCGAATGCCAATTCCGGGTGGCGTTATTCGGTTCGATTTTGGGTGGTCATTCTATTCGGGAGCATTCATCTCAAAAGGAATTAACTTCGGATTAGGACAAAAGTTTTAAGCTGTATTAAGGGTTAGAGTGATTCTTGCGGCCTAACAGAACAGCCTTCTCAAACAGTTCCTCATTCCCCTGACGAAGTCGGCTGATATTGTCCCGGTGAGTTAGGAACACAAAGACAGGCACTATGACGGAAAAGATTACCAGGGGCTGGGACGGTGGCGGGAAACCGATCAGCGGCAGAAGAATGACCACCAGTGGCAGAGTAACCGATGCTGTCATGGAACTGACGGAAACATATCCCCAGGTAATTAAAGTGATCCCAAATGTGAAGATGCATACGCCTACAGCAATGGGATAGAGGGCAATCATCATGCCCGTCAGTGTGGCAATTCCTTTCCCTCCCCGAAAACTGGCGAAGATTGTGAATGTGTGACCCAGAACAGTTGCGGCCCCGGCCACTATCTGAATGATGGCAATGTCCATTTCTATGGAATTAACATAAGGGAGATAAGGGACCCATGCCGTTGCAACCCATCCCTTAATAATATCAACTGCACCTACTAAAAGTCCCGGTTTCCATCCGATTACTCGGACAACATTGGTCATACCGGCATTGCCACTTCCGTGCTGGCGAATGTCTATTCCGGCCACTGACTTTGCTACAATTATACTTGTAGGGAAGGATCCAACTACATAACTAATGATTATAATGATTATAAAGGTCAAAAAAAGTTCAAATAAATTTTGTTTTGTTGAGGCAACTTTTCATAGGTTTGAGAGTAGTATTAGCATTTCATCGGCCCGGGAGATCTGTCTCACCCTCCTTAACCCCACTTTTCTTTCGGGCCGTTTTTCTATTCAGATTTGCTGGCAATCATGTTTTTTTCAGGTGCCAGCATACCGCCAGAGATAATTGCTTCCAATCCTTCTTTTACGGATAGGTTTGGATCTATGGCGTCTTCCTGCGGAATGATTAACATAAAACCTGAGGTGGGATTGGGTGTGGTAGAGACGAACAGATGGTAATAGGGTTTGCCGTTTTCGTCTTTTGACTGGCCGGTGACAAACGCCAGAGTCCAGCTTCCGGGCCGGGGATAGGATATCAGCACTGTTTTCTGGAATGCTTTGCTGGATCCACCGCTGAAGGATTGGGTTAATTGCTTTGCAGTTCCGTAGACAGAATTCGCCAGAGGAATCCTGTTCAAGATAGCTTCTCCAAAAGAAACGAGTTTTCGGCCAAGAATGTTGGTTACCAAGACACCCAGAAAATACATGAACAGAAGTGTAATGATAACGCCTAGGCCTGGGATATGAATGGGAAAGAGCGGGTCTAGAATGGGTGCTGCAAACCCATCAAAAAAACGAAATAGAATAGTCAGTAACCAAATAGTTACAATTATTGGGGCACTGGTGACCAACCCTGCCACAATCTTCCCACGGAGGTGTTTCATTACTGACGTCATAATTCTTTGAGAATAAAGTTAACTCGTCCCTCTAAACAGGTCAATCAGAATGGTGCCTAGAGACAGCCTTCATGCTTAAGGAACCATTTCTTCGTGGGGAGGCCCCCGCCATAGCCACCCAGGGAACCATCGTGTGCGATGACGCGGTGGCATGGTATAACGATTGGAATAGGGTTACTTCCGTTTGCACTCCCAACGGCACGAACCGCTTTTTCTTTGTTAATTTGAACAGCTATATCCTTGTAAGAAGCTGTCTCCCCGAAAGGGATATCCGCCACTTTCTGTAGTGTTTTTTTTCTAAAGGGTGTGGTGCGCAGATCTAGAGGGAAAGTGAACTCTGTTCGTTCGCTATTGAAATATTGTTGGAGCTGACTGATTTCATCAGATAAAGATTCGGAATCTTCAATAATATCTTCCTCCGGAAACCGATCTTTGAGCCAGTGAAAAAATGAGCTATCGTGTTCAGAGGGGAGGCTGATCTTACAGATGCCGCGGCCTGTTTTGGCCATTAGCAGTCTTCCTATAGGAGTGTTCAGAGAGGCGTAAGTGATCACACCCGGAGATTTTCCGGTCGGATGGGCAGCTTACGAATTCGAATACCGGTAGCATCAAAAATGGCATTGGCTACAGCTGGAGCAACAGGTGGAAGTCCCGGTTCGCCGGCGCCGCCGGGGGCCTCGTTGCTTTCCACGATGTAAGTTTCAACTTTTGGCATTTCATCTATTCTCAAAAGTTCAAACTCATGGAAATTGGACTGTGCCACGGCACCGTCTTTAATAGTGATCTCACCTTTCAGTGTGGATGTGAGACCGAAAACAATGGAGCTCTCCATCTGCATTCTTACACCGTCGGGATGGACAGCAAGTCCGCAATCAATGGCACATACAATACGATCCACACTGAAATTGCCATCGCTGTTCACTGTTACTTCAGCTACATGGGCAGCCCAGGATCCGAATGATTTATGTACAGCAATGCCTCGACCTCGCCCTTTGTCAAGCTTTTTACCCCATCCTGCCTTTTCAGCGGCAAGTTCCAGGACGCCAACGTGCCGCGGTGATTTCTTCAAAAGTTTCAGACGAAATTCGTATGGATCGATATCGGCGGCATGGGCCAGTTCATCAATGAATCCTTCGTTGGCAAAAGCGTTCTGGGAGTTGTAGACCGACCGCCACCATCCAACAGGCACCTCTGTATTGGTCATTACATAGTCCACAAGAATATTAGGGATTTCATACGGCACATTGCTGGCCCCGTTTACAGCACTCCGGTCCAGCTTTCCTTTAGAAAATGTCTCAGGGCTCCGTTGAGCGGAAATGGATGGCGCTATGACGCGATGAGACCAACTGGTGGCCCGGTTCTTTTTTGTCATGGATGCTGATAGTTTATGGATACTTGTGGGCCGGTAAAAACCGTGAGCCATGTCCTCCTCCCGGGTCCAGAGCATTAATACAGGTTTACCGGTTTTCTTTGATATTTCTACGGCATCTGTGACGTAATCTGCCCATAACCGCCTGCCAAAGCCGCCACCTAGCATTGTCACGTGAACTGTCACTTTCTCTTCAGGAATACCCAGTGCTTCGGCGGCCGTGGTCTGAACCCGTTGTGGCACCTGAGTAGGGACCCAGATTTCACATTTCCCGTTATTTACATGCGCCACACAGTTCATAGGCTCCATGGTGGCGTGCGATGTGAACGGAACCTCGTAGACCATTTCTAGAACATTGTTAGCATCTTTTTGGGCTTGGGCAACATTCCCTTCATCACGGGCCACCACAGCATGGCCAAGACCCTTCTTTTTCATCATGGCTCTGATACGGCTACTGTTCCACTTGACAAATTTGCCATGCTCCCATTTGATTTTTGCAGCCCGCTGCCCTTTAATAACTGCCCAAGTGTTTGTACCGACGACGGCGATCCCTTTTTCAATTTCGAAAATATCTTTTACACCATTAATCTTCTTGGCTTCGCGGGAATCGAAAGATTTTACTTTCCCGCCAAAAGTAGGGCACCGGATAACGGTTGCATAGAGCATATCAGGCAGTTGAACATCCATACCGAACTGTGCTGAGCCGTCAACGCGAGACGGTGTATCAAGACCAGGCATCGATTTTCCAATAAACTTGAAATCTTTGGGGTTCTTTAACGGTGGGTCATCCGGAACGGGCAAATTGGCCGCTTTTTTAGTTAATTCTCCAAAGGTGAAATGGCGGCCAGTTGAACTGTGTACCACCTTTCCATTGGAAACTGTACACTCGGATTTATTCACATTCCATTCATTTGCTCCTGCTTCAATGAGCATCTCCCGGGCGGCAGCGCCCGCTTTTCGTAATTTCTCAAAAGAGCGCCTGATGGAACCGCTACCGCCTGTTCCCTGACTACCGTATTTGTCAGGGTGAGCATCCGCTTGAGCGATTTTGACTTGAGACCAATCCGCGTCCAGTTCGTCAGCAATAATCATGGGGAGGGATGTACGGACTTGCTGCCCCATTTCAGATTTCGCAACTGTAATGGTTACAGTATTATCAGGATTGATTGTTAGGAAAGCGTTTGGCTCGAACGGCTCAGCTGGTAATAGTCCTGCCTCCACGAGGCGCTCTTTGGCCGGTAGGAAAACTCCGATCATGAGCCCTGCCCCGGCAGTAGAAGAGACCTTAAGAAAATCACGGCGGCTAACAGTAGACTGAGCCATCAAATTTCCTTCGCTGCCCTATGTATTGCCTTGCGAATACGTTGATAAGTTCCACAGCGGCACAAATTCATTTTCATGGCCACATCAATATCATCATCGGAGGGATCGGAATTTTGCTCTAGCAAAGCCGCGGCAGTCATGATCTGACCGGATTGACAGTAACCGCATTGCGGAACTTCCTCATCAATCCAAGCCTGCTGTAGGGGATGAGAGACATCCTTCGAGAGGCCTTCAATGGTAGTAATTTCAGAACCGTCGGCGTATTCCACTGAGGTCATGCAGGACCGGGTTGGTTCTCCGTCCAAATGAATAGTGCAAGTCCCGCAGAGTCCTCTACCACAGCCAAACTTTGTACCGGTGAGTCCTATCTCATCACGTAGAACCCATAAGAGAGGCATATCGTCTTCTACATTGACGCGATGTTTATTGCCGTTGACGGTGAGTGTATATATTGCCATACCCTTGACGAATGTAACCCTTTGATTGGGTTATGTCAAGTTTGGGAGTGTTGTTGTCCCCAAAGGTTCCCCGATTTATATACCTTCCCGGCCGTGGACTTGGCGGGAATGGATTAGGTAAACGCCCAGAAAGACCAGAATACCGCCGGTGAAAAGTTCATAACCATAGTTTTCACCGAGGAAAATCCATCCAAGGATTGAAGCAAACACAGGCGGTATCAGTCCAAGTGTTGATATCTGATTCACGGAGATATGGTTATAGAGCCAGAAGTAAATAGTCCACGTTATGACTGTCCCGAAGATGGCAAGATAGACAAGGGTTATAATGCTTGTGCTGTTCCAAACGGTTGTCATCGGTTCTTCGAGAAGGAAGGATAAGGGTATGAGGACTATAGCTGCGATGGACTGTGCAATCACATTTACGTGAAGGGGATTCACAGTCTTATGATGTTTTTTTAGATAGACGTTTGGTACCGAAGCCAGGGCAACGGCCAGAAATATTGCCAGAACGCCCGCCATCTGAACCTCTTTCTCTCCACCGTTGGAAGTCAGTATGGCTGCCACACCTGCAAGTCCTAGCAAACCACCGCCGAAGCGCCTCAGTGTCAGCGGTTCGGACGGGAGCATAAAGTGGGCAAGGATAGATACGAATATGGGCAGCAGTGCCCAGATGATTGAAGCGAGGCTGGAATAGATGAACTGGGCTCCCCAGTAGGTGAGTGAATAGGCCGCCACAAAACTGGAGAGGCTGAAGCTGAGGTAGACCCTGATGGCGATGGAAGAACGGTTAATCTTTGGTTTTTTTCTTAGCAGGAATGGCCAGAGGATGAGCGATGAAATAGTGAATCTCAGCCCCAGTCCGAAAATAGGCGGGATATAGTTGAGGCTGATTTTGAGGGCCATCCAGGTTGTTCCCCAGATCAGGCACAAGAGTGCGTAGAGGATAAAGACTTTAGGTGTCATTGCTGAGGGGAGTTATGGAGAATTAGAGAAAAACGCAGTCGTGCAGTCAAAGAGTTACTTTGACTGTGGAGTAAACCACTGCTGCCAGAGAATGACCACCGGGCTTGCCACATAGATGGAGGAGTAAGTTCCGACAATTACCCCAATGATCATTGCGAAAGCGAAGTAATGAATCACTTCTCCGCCGGCAACATAAAGGATAAATACGACTGTAAAGGTGGTCAAGGAGGTAATAATAGTTCTTGATAGAGATTCGTTGATGCTTTTATTGAAAATGGTTTTATTATCGATGTTTTTATGCCGCTTCAGATTCTCACGGACCCTGTCGAAAACAACAATTGTATCATTCAGCGAGTAACCGACAATAGTCAGAAAGGCGGCGATAATGGACAACGATATCTCATAATTCAGTATAGAAAAAATGCCCAGCGTTATGAGAACGTCATGGACCAGCGCTGCAATTGCACCAATGGCAAATCTCAATTCAAACCTGATGGAAACGTAGATCAGGATACCGATGATTGCGGTGAATACGGCGAAGAAGGCCTTTCCTTTAAGTTCAGAACCAATCTTTGGTCCCACTGTTTCAACACGGCGGAAATCGAGGCTCTGCCCCGGAAACTGAGCTTCCAGTGCTGCCCTCAATTCTGTTGTAAGGTTTTCAGCATTTTGCCTCAACTGAAGCCGGATCAGTATCTCATTAGGTGTGCCAAAAGTCTGCACTTCGCCGATGCCTACGTCCAGAGTTTCGAGGGCTGAACGCACCTTTGCAATGTTGGGTGCCTCCTCGAACTGGATTTGTACAAGTGTGCCGCCCGTAAAATCGATACTTAGCAACGGTCCACCCTGGAGTAAAAGGGACAAAAGTCCCGCTAAAATAAATGAACCTGAAATAACAAAGCCGAAACGGCGCATGCTGAGGAAATCGATGTTTGTTTCTTTGAGAAATCTCATATACTTAATGTCTTGAGGTTCTGCTTAGCGGCAATCAGGTTAAAGATGGTCCGCGTAGTAAAAATGGCGGTAAACATACTGGTGGCAATTCCCCAGAAAAGGACCACCGCGAAACCGCGGATGGGACCAGTACCGAACTGCATAAGAACAAGAGATGCCAGAATCGTTGTCACATTGGCGTCAATAATGGTGGTGATAGCGCGGGAGTAACCGCTGTCAATGGCCGAACGCGGTGTTTTGCCTTTATCCAGTTCTTCCCTAATTCTTTCAAAAATGATGACGTTGGCGTCTATAGCCATTCCCACTGTGAGAATGAGACCTGCGATACCGGGGAGCGTCAATGTAGCTTTCAGCATGGCAAGGATGGCCAGGACCAGAATGAGATTCCACAGCAGTCCAAAAGAGGCGATGAGCCCAGCCCCTTTATAATAGAAGACCATAAATACCAGGACGAGAACAAGTCCGATGATAATGGAACGGGTACCCTGATCGATAGAATCCTGGCCCAGAGACGGTCCAACGGTGCGCTCTTCAATAATATCAACAGGTGCCGGCAGTGCTCCGGCTCTCAGAACAATGGCAATATCTTTCGCCTCATTTATATTGGCAAAGCCCTCAACCTGTGTCTGCCCATCTGTGATCTTTGTCCGAATTACAGGCGCCATGTGGACGTTTCCATCCAGGAGGATGGCCAGGCGTCTGCCTACGTTTGCCCCGGTCATCCGGGACCATGTTTTAGCTCCTTCCGAATTCATGCTGAGGGTGACGATTGGCTGACCGTTGTAAAGTGTGGCTAGTGCCTCCTCGATTACACCTCCAGTGAGGCCAGCTTCGGCCTCAAGGTGATACATGCGGTAGAAGAATTCACTATCGCCCTCAGGTAGAGTCCATGTTTCTTTCTCCTTACTCATGGAGAAACGCCCCTCATCACCCTTGAGAATATCTTGAATGTCCTGTATTTCCATAATTTTGTTCACGGCGCGTATATTTTGCTCAGGGACACCAAGATCGTTTCCAATCTGCCTTAACAAGGAAGAAAAAGGCTGCTCCTCAAACAGGTTTCTGTCCACCAGAACTTCAGTGGTGTCTTCTGTTGTCGTATCTTTTTCTATACTCCCAAAAAGTTCTGTGAGGGAAACTTCCTGTTCATCGGCCACCCGTGTTTCTGTCTCAGTCGGAGTCTTTTCTTCATCGGTTGCCTCTTCTTTGATTTCCAGCAGGTTTTCCAGATCTTTGCTTCCTTTCAGCGCCCGGTCCACCCTAGCGAGGAGATTTTGCGTGACGGAACCGTCCTTGAGGAGGGCAAACTCCAGGAGAGCGGTACTTTGCAAGAGCGATCTCGCCCTCTCAGGATCCTGAATGCCGGCCAGCTCCACGATGATTCTGCGATTGCCCTGTTTCTGTATAGTTGGCTCAGAGACGCCGAACTCGTCCACTCTGTTTTGCAAGATCTCCAACGCTCTGTTGATGGCATCCATCGCCTCTTCGTCCAAAGCGGATTGAATGGCAGCCTGATCGCTGCCGAAATCCATATAGTAGCGGTTCAGCCTTAAGTCCTGACTTCGGGCTTCAGTTACGAATCGGCTGATGAAATCTTCCGCTGAAACCTCGTCTTCAGTCTTGACCTTGTTGAAAACCTCATAAAAGAGGTCGTTCTTATTTGAAGCGAGATTTTCTACAAGCGTTGGAATATCGACTTCAAGGACAATATGCATTCCGCCCTGAAGGTCCAATCCCCGCCGGAGTGTCTTTTTCTCTAGGTCCTCCAATGTTCCATCTTCTTCCATAGATGCCTTCTCATTTTCAGAGAGGGTGTTGTATTTGATGGTAGGGAAGAGGGCATAGAGTGCCCAGAGCAAGACAACACCAATAATGATTAATCTCGGTGTATTTTTTTTGAACATATTTAACTTCTGCTTCTTAGGGAACAGAGCCGGAAAAGCGAGGCGAATTTACCTTGAGGTCTTTATCACAACAACCGGTTTTTGGGTCCTTTCTTGAGAATTAATTGCTGTTAACGGGTCATCTGAAGTGAAATGACCCAATTTCTTCCCGGACTGTTCACACCGGAACCGTGCTCTCGGTAGTTTCGGTCGAGAATATTTTCACAAGCGACCTGAACAATGAGAGAGTGACCGAAGGTGAGTCCACCGCGGAGATTCACAGTAAACCACCCCGGTGTCCCCTCTGCCGGTATGCGCGGATCATCCAAGTCATCTGCTGAAAGCCTGTCTTGCCTCCCTGAAAAGCGGCTATACCCATCAAGGAATAAACGCCCGCGGCTCCACCTGACGCCGGCCAGTCCGAATAGTGGCGGAATACCGCCCACAGGCTCATTGTAGGTTGTGTTCTCTCCGTATGTTGTGGTGAGATTTCCCCTGAAACTGAGTGAACTAGCCAAAGAGTAATCAACAGCTATCTCGGCACCCTGTATGATAGCCTCACCCAAGTTCTTCTTGGTTTTCACATTAAATACCTGATCGTCGTTGACAAGGGTGTCGGCGCCAGCATAGGTGGCATCAACACTGACCAGAAGATCAGTGATGAATGACCTGTAAACAGTAATATCAGTCCTCGTGGACTCTGTTGAAATCTTCAGCCCCATATCGATGTTCATTAACTTTTCCGGCTGAAGATTGGTATTAGGCACTTCGTAAACATCGCCTTTTGACTCTCCCAACTTTGCCATGTCGCTCAGGTTTGGCGCCCGGAACGCCTGAGCAAGATTTAGGTTGGCTGAAACATAATCGGACAGTCTGAAGACCGATCCCACCGCTCCTGTGAAAGATGAGAATGTTTGACTGTAAGGAACCGCAGAATTCATGTCGAATTCCGCTCTGTATTGGCTGTGCCGAACACCTAGCTTTATCATCCAGCGATCCGTCATTTTCATTTCATCCTGAAGATAAAGGCCAATGCTCTGGTATGTGGCACCATCAGGATACCGGCCCCTGTCATCATCTGTGCTGGTCCCTGTAAGCGGATCAGAATATGAGCGCTCACTGGCCACATCATCATGATAAAGCTCGGCGCCGGCGACAATCTGGTGCCGACCCCTCCCTCGGATACCGCTGAGACTAAATCCTTTAGTGGCTACCTCATCCAGCTCATTCTGTATTGAGGAGGATTCTTTTTTCTGAATATTCCGACCTTCCTTTTGAAGATGAAGAGATACAGTGGCTCGGACCACATCAAAGATGGCGTTAATGCCCTCGTTTTCATACACAGCATAGGTGAGCATTCGATTCTGAGGATGGTAGAGCCAGCGGTGATAACCGCTGTAGTGATATTTGTCGTATCGAGGGACCTCTTCCTGTTTGGCAAACTGATGAGCCAGTGTGATGGTCTGATCGTCTGTCAAATTGGTGATCAGTTTTGTATCAATGTCGTAGCCGCCGAAGCCGGTGGGAGACTGGACCAGTTCATTGCCGGAAATCTCGTGATCATTCCCGTTGGCACCTCGCCGGAGATCACCGAACTGTTTCAGGCTGAAGGCTGTCCTGAAGGCGTAGCGGTTGCTGCCCAATATTACCTCTCCCCGAACTGTTTTTTCCTGATCGGCGGTGGCGTAGCGGAGAAATGACCTGGCACCTAATGACCTTTCAATATCTTCAACTGGCGGCTTCCTTGTAATGAGATTGATGGTGCCACCCAGGGCGTCACTGCCGTAGAGGACAGACGTGGGTCCCCGGACAACTTCAATCCTTTCCACCATCTGGTGATCAACAGTGGTGAGGTATTGGTGATTGCCCAGACGGTAGATGGAATTATTGAGACGTATGCCGTCTACCAGGAGCAGGATCTGGTTTGAGCTGAGCCCCCGGATGATGGCTGATCCACCGCCGTGATTTGTTTTTTGAACGAAAACGCCCACCTCTTCTCTGAGCGCCTCCGCGGAGGTTCTGGAATTACGCTCTCTTATCTCTCGGGAGGAAACAAGATTGACAGACTCGGGGATCTCCACCATGTCACGCTCAGCTCGACTTGCGGTAACAAAAACGTCTTCAAGATCTAGAACATCGAATTCTAGAGTAAGGGGTTGCATAATGATGTTGCTGTCCTGAACTGTTACATCTTTCACTCTTGATGTCAGGAAACCGATGTGCTGAAAAGCAAGAGTGTAGCTGCCGGGGAAGAGGCCTTCAAAACGAAACGAACCATCCTGAGAAGTGTAGAGTGTGAAAAATCCCGGTGTGAGTGTTACATGGACTTCAGAGACAGGTTTGCCATCGGGATCGGTGACCAAACCGGAAACGGAGTAAGTCTGCGCCGCCAACGGAACTGACATCAATAGAATCAAAACAAGGCGGTGCATGATTATCAGATCCTATCCCCACGGTATTTCATAAACAGCGGTCAATTTACGACACGAGGCGGAAAGGGAAGGAGGATTGGTCAGTCAGGAGATAACCGTCTATGGGCAGCAAGTAGATTACTCACAAGTCACCCTCAATTACATAAAGAATCCTTAAACCGTTTTCCGAGACCTTTCAGCCTCTCTACTGGCTCGTTGGAGAAGACGATCCGGACATACTTGGTGCTGTTTTCGCTTCCCCAGTTGACCATGGGCGTGGCAGCGATCTTTCCCTTGTCCAGTAGCCGTTTAGAGGCGGTAGGGCCGTCCATTCCCAATGGTGAAACATCCACCAGAAAAGACCACCCGCCGTCAGGTGGTATAACATCAAAATCTTTCAACTCCTCCACCGCCACGTATCGGCGCTGCTTCCATTCCTCCACAGAGGCCTCTATTCCGTCATCTGGATCTTCAATGGCTACCGCCGCCGAACCCATGGCGATACCAGTCTGGCAGACCACATTGCTGATGCTGACGCGCATAACATCGGCCATGATCTCGGCGGGGCCAACTGCCCAGCCCACACGCCAACCGATCATGCGGTATTCCTTGGTGACAGCACCGCAGGTGATGACTTTATCACGCATGCCGGAAAAGGATGCGGGGTGAATAGCCGGCTTGTCATTGTAAAGGATTCGCTCCATGGCAGTGTCATCAATGAGCCAGCAGTCGGCCAGTTTGCAAAAATTGGTTAATGCACCCCATTCATCTCTCGTAAAAACACATCCCGTCGGCATGGCGGGACTCATGAGCAAGGCTACTTCCACCGGTTCGGGAGCGATCTTTTCCAGTGCTTCCATATCCAATTGCCACCCCTTTGGTGAAGGAATAAGAGGAACAAACTTAGGAACGCCACCTGCAAGTCGGACACGATTGATAAGACCCACGTAGATGGGATCAGTCAAGAGTACTTCGTCACCTGGCTCCAGCGTTGCGAGCAGTACATTGAGAATACTAGACATACCTCCTGCCCCAATAACGCACTCTGTTTCCCAGTTGTAGGTTTGACCCGACTGACGTTCTACTAGAGCCGTGGCCGCCTTCCGGAGTGGGTTTAGGCCAAAGAAAGGAAGATAACTGTTCGCTTCATCGTCATCTACGGCGCGCTTTGTGAAATCGACGGCGGATTGAGGAGGACGCAGGTCAGTGTCCAGATTTTCCAACCGCAACACCTCGGGATCCGACAGCTTATCAGCCAGGTCTCCCATGACTTCAACACCGATCTTGGTTATGTGATCAAGGCGCGAGACTGACATATTTTGTCCTCTTCATATTAGACCTTTACCACAGATTTCTTACCTAATTCAGGCCTCGTCGCTCAAGGAGAGGCTGGATATTTGGCTCAGCACCCCGGAAATTTTTAAAGAGTACCATGGCCTTTTCGCTGCCACCACGGGATAATAGTGTTTCTCGGAAGTGGTTCCCATTTTCACGCTTAAGGCCGCCGTTTTCCTTGAACCATTCTACTGTATCTGCATCCAGCACTTCGCTCCAGATATAGGAATAGTATCCGGCAGAGTAGCCGCCCATGACGTGTGAAAAATAGGTCGACCGGTAGCGGGGCGGGATGGCTTCCAGGGCCACACCAGCGGTTTTGAGAGCATCCGCTTCAAAGGCTAGGAGTCCATTCCCATCAGGGACTTGCTCCGGCGTCAACTGATGCCACGTCTGATCCAACAAGGAGGCCGCCAGGTACTCAGTTGTGGTAAAGCCCTGGTTAAATTTCTGTGTAGCTAGCACCTTGTCCAGAAGTTCCTTTGGCATCGGTTCACCAGTTTCATGGTGAACGGCATAATTCTCCAAAATCTCCTGCCAGTCGGCCCACATTTCATTCACCTGGGATGGATATTCCACAAAATCCCTTGGAACTGAAGTTCCTGAAAAGGAAGGGTAAGTCACATCGGAGAACATGCCGTGAAGGGCGTGGCCGAACTCATGGAAAGCGGTGGTCACTTCATCAAAAGTGAGCAAGGTCGGTTCCCCCTCCGGTGGCTTCACAATGTTGAGATGGTTGGCCACCACAGGTTTGGTTTTCATTAGTTTTGACTGAGAAACGTAGGCATTCATCCAGGCGCCGCCTCGCTTAGAGGCGCGGGCGTAGGGATCAAAAATAAACAGGGTTAGAGTAACTCCGTCCGTATCAAAGACTTCAAACACTCGGACGTCAGTTTGATACACCGGCAAATCGGTACGTTCCTTGAAAGTGATGCCGTAGAGGCGGGTGGCGGCGTAGAACACACCGTTCTTCAGGACATTGTCCAGTTCAAAGTAAGGCTTTAATTCGGATTCATCGAATTCGTACCGCTCCTGCCTCACTTTTTCTGTGTAATAATCCCAATCCCAAGACGCCAACGAGAAGCCGCCTCCTTCGGCATCGATCATTTTCTGCAGATCTGCTGCTTCGCGGTTGGCATTGCGGACTGCAGGCGGGGCAAGATCAGACAAACGGTCATTCACAGCATCTGTGGTTTGGGCGGTTTGATTCTCCAATATGTAGGCGGCATGGTTTTTGTAACCCAACAGTTGAGCCCGCTCTGCCCTGAGTTGCACAACCTTAGAGAATACTTCGCGATTATCGAATTCACCGCCGCGGCTGCCCCGGGATAGAGATGTCTTGTGAATGCGCTCCCGAAGGGCGCGGTTCTCGAGAGAAGAAAGCGGCGGCTGTCCGCTGGTATTCTGAAGGGTAATGACATATTTGCTCGTCAAGTCGCGGGATTCCGCCTCTTTCGCCGCCGCCTCTATCATGGCCTCGGAAAGACCTGCAAGCTCTTCACGGGAATCCACCACCACAGCCAGATCGTTCACTTCTTTCAGTACATTCTGACTGAAAGTGGTCTGCTGGGTCGCCAGCTCCGCGTTGATGGCCTTAAGGCGTTCTTTATCATCAGCCGACAGATTAGCACCGGCACGGATGAAATCTTTGTAGGTCTCTTCAATCAGGCGAACAGCTTCTGCATCGAGGCCCAGATTGTTTTGTTGTTCATAAAGTGTCCTGATGCGCTCAAACAGTTTGCTGTTCAACAGTATCTGATCGCTGTGGGCAGAAAGTTTTGGAGCCATTTCGCTACGGACCACCTCTAGGCTATCATTGGTGTGGGCGGAAGACAGGCTGTAAAACACCGTGGCAACCCTATCCAGAAGCTGGCCTGATTTTTCCATTGCCACAATGGTGTTATCAAAGGTGGGTTTCTCACTTTGATCGGCAATGGCTTCAATTTCCTCCAAATGCTCCCCCATCCCCTTTTCAAAAGCGGGGGCATAGTGGGCGTTCTTAATCTTGTCAAAGGGAGGATACTTGAAGTAAAGCGTACTTTCCTGATAAAACGGGTTTGTTCTGGTTGCTTCCACTTTGCTTAACTTCCCGGGTTTAGGCGAAGAAACGTTTTCGCCGCTGGTACCACAGCCGGGAAAAATCATCATCACAAAAACGGCTGATGCGGTGGTGAATAATATTCCGAATTTCATTTTGAAAAGTCTCCATGTTTAAATAATAAAAAGCTACACTGAACATTGGCAAAAGTATGAATTAAGCCCGAATAACTGAAGATATTAAGGGCTCAAACAAGCTGATCCTGAAGGCTCGTTCCAACACCAAGGCTGAGAACTTTCAACGATTGAGTCTGCTGGAAAGGCAGAACCTCAAGAGCTACTTCAATCATTTTGTGATGGAGAGGGTGCATGATGTCCATGTCGGCATCGTAGGTGCGCACCCGTTCCGGAATATCGTATGCTTCTACACTTTCATTATGTGTCATTTAATTACTGACAGATTGATTTAACTGGACGGATAGGAGCGCCGCGGCCCAGAGATCTTGTTGAGCGATTTGTTATGCGCCGCATATGTTGCGGCGGCGTCTTGAAACACATGAAACGCTGAACGCAGAAACAGCACTGCAATGCCCAGTCCCACAAGAAGATCTGGCCACTGAGAATTGGTGAGCCACACACCCAGCGCAGCAAGCAAAACGGAAGTATTGGCTATGATGTCGTTGCGTGAGCAGAGCCAGACAGAACGCATATTTACATCTTCTGCGCGGTGATGCCACAGCAGTGAAAGACAGACCGCATTTGCCGTTAGGGCTATCAGTCCAATCAAACCAACCGTTTCGAACTGCGGAGTTATTGGGGTAAGAAACTTGTAGGCAGCTTGGCCGAGCACAAACAGTCCAAATAGAGCCATGATCCCGCTCTTGATTACGGCTGACACTGCCTTCCACGTGTCGTTGCGAGAGACGACGTACAAGCTAAACCCATATACCAAAGCATCGCCGAGCATATCCAAGGAATCTGCAAGCAGCGCTGTCGAGGCGGCCATGAGCCCCGCCACGAACTCGAGCAGAAACATTCCAAGATTGATGGAGAGTACTACCTTTAACATCTTGGACTGCCGTGCCTGAAACTTATTGATCTCACATGCGGTGTCAGTACAACAGTCTGTCATATCACTCGGTTAATTTACTTGCCTCTTAGATCTGATTCGCAACTGTCTCTACTGTTTTTATCATTTTATCAATCTGTGCTTCATCGTTGAAAATGTGGGTAGAGACCCTGAAGGCATAGGTCCTTCTGTCCCGCTTTAGGTCCGAAGGTTTATCCAGAAAACTGACCCAACGGATCCAGATCTTATGTTCCCCGTAAACCTTTTCCCAGATTTTCTCCACATATTCTTTTTCATACCTCCTCTTTATATTGGGGTTGAATGAGGCCATGCCGCTGGTGAGGTCTCGATTTTCTTTACCTGGAGGAGGGACAAAGAGGCTCTTTTCACTCCAAGTCTCCACGATCCGCTGCCTGAGGTAATCATTCAAATCGAGCACCCGATCCTCAATTCGTTTCTTTCCAATTTCAGATTGAAGGTCTATTGCGGCGGCCATGGCCACGTAGGCGGGCGTATCATTTTGTCCTCGCACCTGAAGTTGTGTGGCAAGATCGAGAGGTTCGTCATTCTCATCTCGAACATCATAGGTCTCAGACAGGACAGGCCACATCCCTCTGGGGTTATTACTGCCGCCTTTCATGTATAAAACACCTGTTCCTGGGAGACAGTTGAGCCATTTGTGGCCGGCCGTTGAATAGTAGTCGCATCCCAGTTTTTTCATATCGAGATCCAGCATGCCGAGTCCGTGGGCGCCGTCAACCACGGAGATCATGTTGTGTTCTTTGGCCAGCTGGCACAGTTCTTTTACGGGCATGCGTAGGCCTGTGGTGAAATTGATATGACAGATGAGCAGCACCTTTGGCTTGTTCCGCGACTGACGGATCGCTTTGCGAAAAGCGGAGAGAATCTCTTTCTTATCACTCGGTGGGGAAGGGATTGCTATTTGTATGAACTTCACATCCCGCCGCTTGGCAAGGATCTTAGCTGGCGATAGTTCAGCCACATGGTCGTGATGGGTTGAAATGATCTCATCACCGCTCTTATAATCGAGGCCAAAAAGGACCACGTTTACTCCCATGGTGGTATTACCAGTAATAACGATCTCGTCTTTCTCAGCACCCATGAACTTCGCCACCTTCTCTCTGTTAGTCTCCTGGAAGTAGTTGAGATCTTCGTTCAGAAAAGCAGCGTCTGTTGGGCTCGCGGTAAACTGTTTAAGCGAAGCAATGTATGCGTCGTAAACGGGTCGGGGGAGAGACCCCTCCGTGCCGATGTTCATATAGATAATTTCTGGATCCAGCATGAATTGTTTCTGGACCTCGGCCCAGGATGAATCTCTGCTCAGCGGGGTCGGTTTTTTTGAAGTTTCTTTCATTGTGCCCGCTTTTGCGGTGGGAATCAGGGCCGCTCCCCCCGCCACGGCACCAAACCGTTTCAGAAAACTTCGTCTGGAAGTAGACATAACCTTTCCTCCAATGAACTGAGTTTCGAAATCACTGTTTCGTCAGGATGTGATATTAAAGAACCTCGTGCTGTTTCGCTACAGCGATGAAAGCATTAATGGCCTGGTCTAAATGTTTTTTTGTGTGCGCAGCACTGATCTGTACCCGAATTCTAGCCGCGCCATTTGGAACCACAGGATAAGAGAACCCTATGACATAAATACCTTTCTCAAGCAGATCCGCCGCCATTTCCTGGGCCAGTTTTGCATCACCCAACATGATGGGGACAATGGGGTGGACGCCACGCTTGATGTCAAATCCCGATTCGGTCATCCGTTCCCGGAATTCAAGTGTGTTAATTTCCAATCTATCTCTCAACTCGGTAGTTCGAGAAAGCATATCGAGACAGGCGATGGTGGCGCATATGATGGCTGGCGCAACCGTATTGCTGAACAGATAGGGCCGCGACCGCTGCCGCAGGATATCCACTATTTCCTGTCTTCCGGAGGTAAACCCACCGCTGGCACCGCCCAGCGCTTTGCCCATGGTGGATGTGACGATATCCACTCGGCCCATGACATTTCTGTGCTCAATGGAACCGCGGCCGGTAGGGCCGAAAAATCCGGTGGCGTGGGAGTCATCTACATGAACTAGAGCATTATGCTTCTCGGCCAGATCGCAGATCCCGTCAAGTTTTGCAACAAACCCGTCCATGGAGAAGACGCCGTCTGTTGTGATAAGGCGCGTCCGGTGGTTTTGCGTCTTTTTCAGTATCGATTCCAGTTCATCCATATCGTTGTTGGCATAGCGGAAACGTTCTGCTTTGCAGAGCCGGACTCCGTCAATGATGGAAGCGTGATTCAACTGATCTGAGATGACAGTGTCCTCAGGGCCGAGAAGGGTTTCAAAAAGGCCACCGTTGGCATCAAAGCAGGAAGTGTATAGGATCGTGTCTTCCATCTGGAGAAACTGTGCAATCTTCTTTTCAAGTTCTTTGTGAATAGTCTGAGTGCCGCAGATGAACCTGACAGAACTGAGCCCGAAACCCCATTTTTCTAGACCTTCCTGGGCAGCTTTGATGAGCTCCGGATGGTTTGCCAGGCCGAGATAGTTGTTCGCACAGAAATTGATGACCGATTCATCATTGACCGTGATCTTGGCACTCTGCTGGGATTGAATCACCCTCTCCGACTTGAACAGACCCCCATCACGAATTTCCTTCAATTCATCTGTTAGTCTCAACTTAATCGTATCCATCTTTATCCTCTATTAACCAGATGAGAATATTCTGTGGATTCTCCATTTCTCCAACTCATTCCCCGTATCTTTTGTTGATCTCCGGAACGAGATAATTGTCAAAAGCAGCGTCAAAGTCGAACTCCGGCTCCCAACCCCAGTCTGTTCGTGCCGCTGTGTCATCCAGTTCTGAAGGCCAGCTGTCAACAATAGCCTGGCGCTTATCGCTCACCTTAAATGAGATTTCACCTTTTTCGTAAAGGTTCGAAATCTTGTCAGCAAAATCCTGAGCGGAGGCCGAAAAGGATGATATGTGGTAGACTGTTCTTGTGAGTGATTGGGCGTCAGCTTCCATCAGTTTCTCCATGGCGGAGATGGCGTCGGGCATAGTCATAAACGGCATGGTGGTGTCCGGCCGGACAAAACAGGCGTAAGGCTCTCCCTGTGCTACCGCATGGATCATCTCCGGTCCGTAGTCGCTTGTGCCTCCGGACGGTACCGTATCCGCGCTGATGAGGCCGGGGAATCGAATAGTCCTAAAATCGATCATGCCACCGGGGGAAACAGCAGAAAGGCGCTGATAATATTTGGAAAAGTATCTTCCGAGATGTTCACAGTAGAGTTTATTGCAGCCGTACATTGTTTTTGGTTGGCAATATTCATTCTCAGTAATGGCACCGGCATTCTTTTTTACGTCAGCATCGCCAAGGCCATATACGGCAATGGAGCTGGGAAAGAAAAATTTCACAGCTTTCCCCTGACTGGATGCCTGTTCCACAGCAATCTTGAGTAAGTTCAGTGTTCCTCCCACATTTACGTCGTGGGCGATGTGGGGGGAAAATTCAGCTCGAGAGCTTAGGATTGCTGCCAAATGGTAAATGGCTGATATCTCATATTTGGCGTTGATTCGTTCTAGCATATTAGTATCCAATATGTTTGCTGTGACGGCGTCCTGAACCATCAATTTTAGGTCGCTTTCCAGCGGATCCAGGTCCATCGCCACAATGTTGAAATCGTTACGTTCAGCGATAGCTTTGATCAGTCCGTGTCCGATTTCGCCGTTGGCACCGGTAATGAGGATAACAGGTTTTCGCACGGTTAAATAAGGGTGAAAATCTTGCTTGCAATATAGGCGGGGCACCTCGCCTCCGCAAGCATAACTTGGGAAGTTTCTCGACGAGAAAGTCGTTTTAAGACACCTTGTTTCTGGACGAGCCTCGGGTTAAATTCAATTTTCTTACTCCGTCGGAATCGCATGGGAAAGATAATTGCATTTGCCAATCAAAAGGGTGGTGTCGGCAAGACGACCACAGCCATCAATGTTGCGGCGAGTCTGGCTGTTTCTGAATTCAAAACACTCCTCATTGACCTTGACCCTCAGTCCAACACGACCACAGGTCTCTCTGAAATGTTTTCCCCCAATGGATCAACTATTTATGATGTCCTTATAAGGGAGAAGCCCATATCCAAGGGGATTAAGAAAACAGCTTTAGAATACCTCGATCTTGTACCCAGCACCCATGATCTCGTGGGTGCCGAGATAGAACTCGTGGGGATGATGGCGAGAGAGTACCGGCTCCGGGACTGTATTAAGAGACAGGTGAAGAAATACGATTACATCCTGCTGGACTGTCCACCATCGCTGGGACTGTTGACACTGAACGCGCTCTCCACCGCTGATTCTGTCCTCATCCCGATTCAGTGCGAATATTTTGCCCTCGAGGGATTGAGCCAACTGCTTCAGACCATCCGTCTCGTACAACGCCACCTGAACACTAAGCTCGATATTGAAGGTGTTCTCATTACCATGTATGACGGACGGCTGAACCTTTCGAAACAGGTTGAAAAAGAGTTGCGTGAATATTTCAACGGGAAAACGTTCAAGACCGTGATCAGACGAAATGTACGTCTCAGTGAAGCGCCCAGTTTCGGCAAGCCGATCTTATTGTACGAAGCCAATTCACCTGGTGCTCAGGATTACTTAACTTTGGTTCAGGAGATGCTTGATAGTGGCAACAAAAAGGCTAGGTAGAGGAATAAACGCACTTATTCGCGAGACGACGGATGAGTCGGTCCGGACTGATTCAATCTTCCATGTCCCTTTAAATCTTGTCTTACCGAATCCGCATCAGCCCCGGCAGAAATTTGATGATAAAAGCCTCAGAGAACTGGCAGAATCCATACGTGAAAAAGGGATAATACAGCCTGTCACCATTCGGACCCGGGATAAAGGTTATGAACTGATAGCAGGAGAGAGGCGTCTGCGGGCGGCGAAGCTTGCGGGTCTCACGGAAGTGCCGGCTCATGTTCTGGAGATCGAAGATGATGTTGAAATGGTGGAGATGGCGCTGATTGAAAACATCCAGCGGGAGAATCTCAATGTTGTGGAAGAGGCTGAAGCTTATGCCATGCTCAGCAAAAAGTATAAGCTGTCCCATACGGCAATTGCCAAGGCGGTAGGAAAAAGCCGTGCCAATATTTCAAATACTATGAGGCTGCTGAAACTGCCTGCTGAAGTGATTGAAAGCCTGCGGAAGAATGAAATCTCAGCCGGACATGCCCGCGCCCTGTTGAGACTGAAAAAGACCTCCCAAATGTTGTCTCTCTGTAAGCGGGTTGTGGAAAGGCAGGAATCTGTTCGTACCGTGGAAGAGCTTGTGGCGCAGATGAGCGACGGCAAGGTCCCCGTTAAAAGGCGGAAGAAAAAACTGAAGCTCGCCAAATCGGCGGACATCAGAAAACTAGAAAATGATCTGATCTCAATTTTCGGCACAAAGGTCTTCATTGCCCCTAAGCGAAAAGGGGGCACCATTGAAATCAGCTATTTTTCTGATGATGACCTAGAGCGACTCCTAGAACTTTTTTCAGAGATTGAAGACTAAAACATGGCAGGTGAGAAGTACACAATTCTGTTCGTTTCGGAAAAGGAAGAAAAAACCAAGCGATTCCGGCTCAGCCGCGGCGGCCTCCGGTTCCTTGTACTGGCTGTATTGCTCTCTGTGGTTGGCGGTATCACTGCACTCTTATACTCTGCTGGTCAACTCAAACAAATTGCTGACCTGAACGCTGATAACCAAAAAATGAGGAGCGAGAGAAAGGAAGTGTTTGCAATGATCCGCGACCTTCAACGCATTCAGGAAATGGACACATATGTCAGGCAGTCTTTGGGCGTGCCGGCCACCACGGAACCAAGCGCATCAGGAGGTGGGGAATTGCCTCTAACAATTCCTGTTTCATACTTGGAGAATGTACCTTCCCATGTGCCGGTTCACGGTTTTGTTTCGCAATCATTTTTGGAAGGGGCATCCTCCACTCAGCAGGGACACTCCGGGTTGGATGTGGCTGCGCCGGTACGGACGGCCGTTCACTCAACGGCCGATGGTCTGGTCGTTTTTTCCGGCTGGCACTACTCTTACGGAAATCTGATCATAATTTATCACGGTAATGGCTATTTTTCGCTTTACGGTCACAACGCTGAGAACCTTGTGAAAGAGAAGCATCGCGTAAAGCGGGGTGAACTGATTGCACTGGTAGGAGAAACCGGTGTTACCAGTGGTCCCCATCTGCATTTTGAGATCTGGAAAGATGGAAACACCATGGATCCGGCGCTTTTCATAGCGGAGTACAGAGCAGATTATATGACACTGGGGAGTGATGAAAAGAGGTAATCAGAAGCACGTCGAAACAATGATTGGTGAAGATGCCGTTATCACCGGTGAGATTGTCCTGAAGGGTGGCGCCATCATCTCCGGGAAAGTCATGGGCAGTGTGAAAACATCCGGCATAGTCCGCATTACAAGAACCGGAATTGTTAAAGGTGACATGGAAGCGGGGGAGGTGATGGTAGGTGGCACCGTCCACGGCAACGTTCAGGCGGGGAAGGTTGTTCTGAGGGGCAATTCCAAAGTTTACGGGGATATTGTGTATAAACAGCTTGTGATTGAGGAGGGAGCCAGTTTCGAAGGTCGATGCGATATTGCCACAAACCAACAGTCGCTGGAGAATGCTGAATCTCAGCCTGAAATACCCACCGTCCAAGAGTATCCTGAAAAACCGGACGAAGAATCCTCTGTTTAATACAGTAATTGAGTTCCAATCAAAAAAGTGAAAACTTCACCACCAGTTCATTTCGGTGGATGTCGGAATCGTTGCGCCAGGCAGGTCCATACATCGGGGCGGTCTACGTTCAGGCGGGGGCCATCATTCTTCTGGGGGGTGTCGGTTATTTTGTTGACAGGTGGCGTGAATCTTTCCCTCTCTGGTTTATGATAGGGATTGCCTGTGGGATTGTGGTAGGTCTCTACGAGATGGCGAAAGTGATCTGGCGTGATAAGTGAGCGTAAATCGCTTCTCTATTTCCCTCATTTTATTTTGTTTTGGCTCCTGGTCTCTGGTCTCCTGGATCTTTATTGAGGATTACATTGTTGAGATATTCCTGGGTATGGTCATGCCACTGGCTGTTGGCCAATTTACAATCACAAGGATTCAATCCATCTTTGTCAGCGATCCCAGGAAACTGACCTCTTTTATGATGAAATCATTCATTGGGAAAATGGTTATTTATGGGGTCTATATGATAGGGATAGTTGCTTTTTCTCCTTTCAACGAACGCACCTTTTTTGTTAGCTTTATAAGCTATTTTATAACGCTTCATGTGCTTGAAGCGTTTTTTATTAGATCGGTTTTTAAAGGCTCACGAGTGCGGGATGAAAACAACAGCGGGAAGTGAAAATACCTCTGGGAGTGTGATGGATCAGGTGGGTGGGTACATTATCCATCATATTTCCAATTCTGATATTCACCATCCTATTATTCAACTCCCCACAATTTTTGGGATCGATTTTTCCGTAACTAAGCATGTGTTCATGCTATGGGTGGTCGCGGCCATTGTTGGTATGGTGGTTATAATTCCAGTACGAACCTACCTTAAAAGGAAAGACGATGTACCCACAGGGCTAGAGAATGTAGTTGAAGCGGTTGTCATGTTTCTTCGGGATTCTGTTGTTAAACCGAATGTGGGTTCGAAATGGGTGGACACTTGGGCACCTATAATTTTTACTTACTTCTTCTTTATACTCACAGCGAATGCCATTGGGCTCATCCCAATTTTTGACACCATAGGTGTTGTGGGACGATTAGTTTTAAATGTTTCTCCGCATGATGATCATTCTCTTATCAATTCGCTTCTGCATGGGGGAGCAACCGCCACAGGTAACTTTGTGGTCACTTCTGCCCTGGCTTCTATCACGTTCGTTTGTATTATGATTGCCGGCACAAGAGCTCACGGTTTTCTGCAGTATTGGAAGAACCTGGTCCCTCACGGACTTCCCTTGTTGGTTTATATTATCCTGATACCTATCGAAATCATCAGTATGTTTGTTAAGCCGTTCGCTCTTACGATGAGACTTGCAGCAAATATGATGGGTGGCCATATTGCAATATTGGCGATCTTATCTTTCATTCCCATCTTTGCTGAAGTTTTTCATAGTCTTGGTGCGGGTATTGGAATTGCTGCTTTTTCTGTACCCATTGCAACAGGTCTTACCGGCCTGGAAATCATTGTGACACTAGTTCAAGCTTATGTATTTACTTTACTGTCAGCCGTCTTCATCGGGATGGCCATTAATGTTCACCACTAATCAATAGGAGATAGTTCAATATGGAAGCCACAGCCTTTATTCCGTTGGGTATGGGAGCCGCCGTCATAGGCGCCGGATTAGGTATTGGAAAGCTGGCCGCTGCGGCAGCTGAAAGTATCGCAAGACAACCTGAAGCGGCTTCAGAGATTACCGCTGCGGTTAACCTTCCACTTTTTCTTCTGGAAGGAGTAGCAATTATCGCGTTAGCGCTCACATTTGCCACGCTGTTTTTTAAGTAATCGGATAATATGGATAATCCGCTCGTTCAGCTAGATCCTGGACTTTACGTCTGGACCATTCTCACCTTTCTGCTGCTTTTTTTCCTCCTGGCAAAATTCGCCTGGAAGCCGCTTCTCAAGGCACTATCGGAAAGAGAGGAGAAGATTCGTTCCTCTCTGGAAAAGGCTGATGAGGCTCAGCAGAAACTGGAACGCCTCAGTGCCGAGGGCGAAAAGATTATCGGCAAAGCACGCGCCGAAGCCCAGTCCATCGTGTCTAACGGCAAAGTGGTAGCTGAAAAGGTCCGGGATGAGATTGAGGCGAAAGCGAAAGAGAAAGCCAAAACTATCGTAGCCCAGGCTGGAAAACAGATTACCGCTGAAAAGGAGCAGGCTATTAGCGACATACGCGGTGAAGTGGCGTCACTTTCCATTCAGATTGCCGGAAAGCTCATTCGTAAAAATCTCTCCAAAAAAGACAATATGGTACTTATCAAGGAATCTCTTGAAAAGGCGGAGAAGGTTAATGAAGCTTAACCGCAAGATAAAACGTTACGGGGAAGCGCTCTATACCGCCTCTACTAAAATGGAGGCAGTTGAAGAGGTGTACCAATCCCTATCTTTTGTTACCCAGCTTTTAAAGCAAGATGCTTCCTTTCGCGCTTTCTTCCATACTCGGAGAATTGATAGTCACCAGAAAGATGCCATAGTCGGCAAAGTGCTGGGTAGTAATTCTCACCCGCTTGTATCAACACTTTTTGGCATTCTTTCTGAGAAAAGAGAATATCGCCTCATGAGTGGCATTCACCGTTGGGTAAAATCAAGACGGGAGCGAGAATTGAATTTGCTGGCAGTAACAGCCTACACAGCGGAAAAGCTGAACGAAGATGAAATTGGTAATATTACACAGGCGCTTGAATCGTCTATGGCTAAACGAGTTGAAATGTCAGCTGAAACAGATGGGTCCCTCCTCGGTGGAATCAAGTTGCGCATGGGCAATCTCTTTTTAGATGGTTCTCTTCAGGGTCAACTTGCGAGATTGAAGAGCGGATTGATATAAACGAAACAGGATTAGTATAAACATGGATATTAAAACAGCCGAGATCAAAGATTTGCTAAAAGCCGAGATTGAGAAATTTGATCTGAATATCGATGTATCGGAAGTAGGCGAAGTGTTGGAGATCGGTGACGGTGTCGCCCGGGTCAGCGGACTGGAAAACGTCATGAGCTCAGAACTGGTTGAGCTTCCCAATGATGTTTTCGGCATGGCACTCAATCTAGAAGAGGACAGTGTGGGTTTGGTTCTTTTTGGCGAAAGTCAAAAAGTGAAAGAAGGTGATATTGCCAAAAGGACTAAACGTGTTGTGGAAGTTCCGGCGGGGGAGGGAATGCTTGGTCGGGTTGTTAACCCTCTTGGTCAGCCCATTGATGGCAAAGGTGCCATCGAGACCCATGAGTCTCGACCCATTGAGCGGAAGGCTCTAAGTGTTCTTCAGCGTCAGCCGGTGAAGGAGCCCCTACAGACCGGTTTGAAGTCCATTGATAGTATGATTCCCATCGGCAGAGGCCAGCGTGAGTTGATTGTTGGTGACCGCCAAACGGGGAAGACAGCAATTGCCATTGATACTATCATTAACCAGAAAAGCACTCATGGTGGTGACAGCCCGGTTTATTGCATTTATGTGGCTATTGGGCAGAAGGCGTCCACCGTTGCTCAAGTGGTGGCAGAGTTGGAAGAAACCGGCGCTATGGATTACACCATTGTGGTAGCTGCCAACGCCTCTGATCCAGCACCGATGCAGTTCATTGCTCCCTATTCTGGATGCACCATGGGTGAATTTTTCCGCGATGACGGCAGACATTCGCTAGTAATCTATGATGATCTTTCAAAACATGCTCAGGCCTACCGGCAGATGTCTCTACTGTTGCGGCGGCCTCCCGGACGCGAGGCGTACCCCGGCGATGTGTTCTATCTTCATAGCCGTCTTTTGGAGCGAGCCAGTAAACTGAGCGACGATCTTGGTGGCGGTTCCCTGACTGCACTGCCTGTCATCGAGACGCAGGAGGGTGATGTTGCCGGTTATATTCCCACCAATGTGATTTCAATTACGGACGGCCAGATATATCTTGAAACTAATCTGTTCAACGCCGGCGTTCGCCCAGCAATTGATGTAGGTATCTCTGTTTCCCGCGTGGGTGGGAATGCTCAGATCAAGGCCATGAAAAAGATTGCTAGTATGCTCCGGCTGGACCTGGCTCAATTTAGAGAGTTGGAGGCGTTTGCCAAGTTCGGGTCTGATCTGGACAAGGCGACACAGCAGCAGATTACTCTTGGTCAGCGGATGGTGGAAATCCTTAAGCAGGATCAATATGCCCCAATGTCCGTGGAGAAGCAGGTTGCCATCATTTGGGCCGGTAATAATGGCCATCTGAATGATATTGAACTGGATGAGGTGAAGCGCTTTGAAGAGGAGTTCCTCTCTTATCTGGAAACCAACTGTGCATCGACTCTTGACGGTATCAGAGACAGCGGCGAGCTCAGCGATGAAATTGTAGAAAATCTCAAGAAGGCCGTTGACGAATTCAAAAAAGGTTTTACAGTTTAGAGGAGAGCCGTGGCGAACCTTAAGGACATTCGAGACCGGATCAAGTCGGTTAAAAGTATTCAGAAGGTGACCAGAGCTATGAAGCTTGTGGCCGCCGCAAAAATGCGCAAAGCCCAAGAGCGGATGGAACAGGTCCGTCCTTATGCTAACCGTCTCTCTGAAGTAATCACATCCCTCCTACCCGATGTAGATCGATCACTTCTCCCTCTGCTGGATGTGAGGGAAGTAAAACGGGAAGCGCTGGTTGTGGTGACTTCTGACCGGGGTTTGGCGGGTGCATTCAATGCTAACATCATACGCCGGGCCGAAGAAGAGCTTGCCGAAGCCGGGCGGGGAAATGTAGATCTCATTTGTATCGGTCGCAAAGGAAGGGATCATTTCAGGGTTCGCGGTTATGAAATCATTAGAGATTTCACAGATTTTTGGAGTGATCTTTCCTTCGAGCATGCCATGGATTTTGGCAGCGAGATCGTCAGTCATTTTACCGGTGGGGAAGTGGATAGAGTATGTGTGGTCTACAACTGGTTCAAGAATGTGGCTGCACAGGAGATTCGTGTGGAAGACCTGCTCCCGTTGACCTACAAGGGAGATTCTATTAAGGCGGTTGATCGCCTCTATGAACCGTCAAAAGAGGAGATTGTCCACTCTCTTATCCCGCGGCATCTCAATGTACAGATGTGGAAATATCTATTAGAATCCTTCGCCAGTGAGCAGGCAGCACGGATGGTGGCCATGGATAACGCCATGGAAAATGCTCAGGAACTAATTAAGGATCTGACCTTGGATTTCAATAAAGCGCGCCAGGCAGCGATTACGAAGGAGATACTTGAGATTGTTGGTGGCGCGGAAGCATTGGCAACATATTAAGGTGAAAAAAAAAGAATGAAAAAGTTTGGAAAAGTATCACAAATCATGGGCGCTGTTGTGGATGTGGCATTTGAAGATGGTCACCTGCCCGAAATTCTTAACGCCCTTGAAATTGATCGAAATGGAGAAGGGACACTGACCCTTGAGGTGGCTCAGCATATCGGCGATTCTGTTGTACGGACCATAGCCATGGATTCCACTGACGGGCTTGTTCGTGGACAAGCGGTTGGGGACACCGGCAATCCCATCTCTGTTCCTGTAGGTAAAGAGACCCTAGGCCGCCTGTTTGATGTTCTTGGGAATCCCATCGATGACAAGGAACCTCCGAAAACAGAGAAGACCTATCCAATCCATCGTCCGGCGCCTGAACACAAGGAACTCAGCACAACGCGGGAAGTTCTCGATACTGGTATCAAGGTTGTAGATCTTATAGAGCCTTACACCAAGGGGGGAAAGACCGGTCTCTTCGGCGGCGCCGGTGTAGGGAAAACAGTCCTCATTCAGGAACTGATACACAACATTGCCACGGAACACGGCGGTTATTCTGTGTTCTCTGGGGTGGGTGAAAGGACCCGTGAAGGGAATGACCTTTTTCTTGAGATGACGGAATCGGGTGTTATTGATAAGACGGTCATGGTATTTGGTCAGATGAACGAACCACCGGGGGCCCGACTCCGTGTTGGTCTGACTGGTCTAACTATGGCGGAGTACTTCAGGGATGAGGAAGGTCTTGATGTTCTTCTTTTCATAGACAATATATTCAGGTTCACACAGGCCGGTTCTGAAGTGTCTGCACTTTTGGGGCGCATGCCTTCGGCCGTGGGTTACCAGCCTACCCTTTCTACGGAAATGGGCGAGCTGCAGGAGCGGATCACTTCCACTAATAAAGGATCTGTCACTTCCGTACAGGCGATCTACGTTCCAGCCGATGACCTTACAGATCCCGCTCCCGCGGCCAGTTTTGCACACTTAGATGCAACGACAGTGCTGGATCGACGGATCTCAGAACTGGGCATCTATCCAGCGGTGGACCCATTGAATTCCACATCTCGTGTCCTTGACCCAAGAGTTGTGGGTGACCGCCACTACAATGTTGCTCGAGAGGTCCAGCGGATTCTTCAGAAGTATAAAGAACTCCAAGACATTATCGCGATCCTTGGTATGGAAGAACTTGCAGATGACGATAAGTTAACTGTGACTCGCGCCAGGCGGATTGAACGTTTCCTTTCACAGCCATTCTTTGTGGCAGAACAGTTCACTGGAACACCGGGACGTTACGTTAAGCTTGAGGACACGGTAGATGGGTTTGATCGTCTTATTAAGGGTGAGTTTGATGACTTGCCCGAAAGGGCATTTCTCTATGTGGGTACTATCGATGAGGCCGTTGAAAAAGCGAAGGATATATCCTCTGATTGAGCACTTTCCAGCTTGAAATTGTAACGCCAACGAAAACGCTTGATCAGGGTGATGTCTCATATATCCGGTGTCCCGGCACAGAGGGACTCTTCGGCGTCATGGCCGGTCATACCGACGCGCTTTTTGCTCTTGCTGTAGGAGAAATCAAAGTGACAAAGGATGGCAACAATAGCTATTTTGCCACAAGTGGAGGGTATGCAGAAGTGGCCAGAGAAAGGGTTCAACTTTTGCTCGAGACGGTGGAAGAAGCTCAGGTAATTGATACTGCTCGTGCCCAGCAAGCCTACGACAAGGCGAAAAAACGCCTCTCCTCAGATGAAGGAGATGAGGTTCGGACTAAGGCAGCACTCTCCCGCGCAGCCAATCGGTTGAAGATTTCAGGGCAATAAAAGAAGGAACACGAATCAGAAAAAGGAAAAGAATCAGATTTCTTACAATATTTTCACGGAAGTTCACAGCTCAGGTTCCACTTTGGCCCTGAGCTTTTTCTTTATTAGAAATGGCTTCTCATTCTTGATTTCTCATGAAAGATTCTTACATGTTTAAGAGGACGCATACGTGCGGTGATTTGACCTCGAAGCAAGTGGATAAAGATGCTTCTCTGAACGGCTGGGTGGCCTCAAGCCGGGATCACGGCGGACTCATTTTTGTTGATATCCGGGACCGCTACGGTGTTACACAATTGACTTTCAATGAGGAGACGCATCCCGAAGCATTCGAATTGGCGAAGCGGCTATCCATGGAAGATGTGATTTCTGTGAAAGGAACGGTAGCAGCAAGGCAGGAAAGTGCCGTTAACAAAGATTTAACTACCGGTAAGATTGAAGTGAGTGTCACTGAAATCGTGGTGCTCAACGAAGCAAAACCAATGCCGTTTTTGATCAGTCACAGAGAAAGTGCCAGTGAAGAAACGCGCCTCACTTACCGGTATCTTGAGCTCCGCACGGAAGAGATGCAAAAAAATATGCTTCTTAGGCACAAAACTTACCAGGTAGTGCGGAACTACCTTACATCTCAGAACTTCATGGAATTTGAGACGCCTATTCTCATGCGAGCAACGCCGGAAGGTGCCAGAGATTTTCTCGTTCCGAGCCGGCTTCACAAAGGACGATTTTTTGCGTTGCCCCAGTCGCCGCAGCAATATAAGCAGATTCTCATGGTGGCGGGGTATGACCGGTATTTCCAGATCGTGAAATGTTTCCGAGACGAAGATTTCCGGGCCGATCGCCAGCCCGAATTCACGCAGATAGATCTGGAAATGTCTTTCGTGGATGAGAGAGACATCCGACAGGTCGTAGAAGGACTCGTATGTACTGTTTTCGATGATGTGCTCGATCTGTCTCTGGAGTCGCCCTTCCCGGTTATGTCCTATCACGAAGCCATGGAAAACTACGGAACAGACAGGCCTGACATCCGGTTTGAATTGCTGATTGTAGATTTTTCCGGATTTGCTGAGGAATCAGATTTTCAGGCATTGCAGTCTGTTGAAACTGTAAAAGCCATTGTGGTCTCCAATGCAGAAGGCTATTCACGGAAAGTGATTGATGAACTGACAGCCTTTGTGAAAGAATTTTCTTCTCAGGAGAAGAAGACACCTTTGGGCGGTTTGGCTTGGATGAAGTGCAATGACGGCGATCTTTCTGGTGGTGTATCAAAGTTCTTTGGTGAAGAATTGCGACAAAAGATTATGGAATCTCTGGGGATGGGAGAGAGCGATCTACTGTTGGTGGCTGGCGGGGAGCGAGAGACTGTCCTTGCCACTATGGGGGCGCTGCGGCTTGAAATCGCAAAGCGGGACGGCCTGGCCAATGATGATGATTTCTGGCCACTCTGGGTACAAGATTATCCTCTTTTTGGAAAAGATGAAGAAACGGGCAAGTGGACATTTCTCCATCACCCCTTCACGTCACCGGCTCTTGGAGATATGGACAAATTCGATTCTGACCCCGGGAATGCCGGGTCAAGGGCTTATGACCTCGTGATAAATGGTTGGGAAATCGCCGGTGGCTCCATCAGGAATCATGACCCAGCCGTTCAGTTGAAGATTTTTGAGTTGCTTGGCATCTCAGAAAAGGAAGCCAAAGATAAGTTCGGCTTTTTGTTGGAAGGTCTCACGTATGGCGCACCACCCCATGGGGGAATCGCTTTTGGGTTTGATCGCTTTGTCATGATTCTCGCAGGAGCGAAACAGATCAGAGATGTTATTGCCTTTCCCAAGACCACTAGCGCCCTGAGCCTCATGGACGGATCGCCCAGCGAAGTGTCTGAAAATCAGTTGAAAGAGTTGGGCATCAAAATCAAAAAGCAACCCTGACTTGACACTGGATCGAGCCATAGCAATAGCTGCTGAGGCCCACACCGACCAGAAGGACAAAGCCGGGATCTCGTACATCCTTCACCCCATCCGGTTAATGATTCAGATGGACAGCGAAGAGGCAATGATAGCAGCGGTGTTGCATGATGTAGTTGAAGATAGTGTATGGACACTGGATGATCTCAGGAGAGAGGGTTTTTCTGATGAAGTTTTAAATGCTGTAGACTGCCTGACGCACAGAGAAGGGGAGGGAGAAGATTATTGGGATTACATCAAAAGGGCCGGGAGTGATCCCATTGCCATTAAGGTCAAACTTGCGGACCTGTTTGACAACCTCAATCCAAACCGGCTAGATAAGGTGACGGAAGAAGACGAAAAACGATTTGAGAGGTACAGGAAAGCTCAGAAAATGCTGTCATAAAAAGCCCCGTGAAGCTAGTCACGGTGGCGGCCTTCATTAGTTTCTGAGAGGTTTGCCTTTTTTGAGGAAGTGGCTGATACGGTCCTGAGTTTTTTGTTCACCGCAAAGCGCTATGAATGCTTCACGCTCAATGTCAAGGAGGTACTGCTCATCCAGCGGTTTGCCGGAGCCGCCTTTGTCTCCACCTGTAAGAACGTAAGCCAGTTTCTTAGCTACTGTTTCATCGTGGGCTGAAATTTTGCCCTGCACCCGATATCCTTTTAGGGCCACAGTCATGGCTGTCCGGCCGCCTTTGCCCGCCAGGACGATGTTATCTCTATAAACAGGTGGTTCAAAATTTTCCGCAAGTTCAAGCGCCGCCTCTTTAGCGCGGTGGATTAGATAATCCCGGTTCATGACTATTTCATCTTCAGGACGGAGGTAGCCCAATTTGTGTCCGTGACTCGCAGAAGTCGATACCTTGGCAAAGCCGATGGTCTCCAGCGCTTTTTGGCCAACCTGGAATGGAGGGATGGGCTTGTCTCCTGCCCTGTCCAGAATGTTTAGGATAAACCTCAGGTTTCCGCCGGCACCGGGGATGAGGCCGACGCCCACCTCTACAAGGCCTATATAAAGTTCGGAAAAGCAGACCCGCTTGGCGGCGGGGGCTGCCAGTTCGTAACCGCCACCCAGTGTAAATCCAAACGGTGCCGCCACAACAGGTGCTTTGGAAAAACGTATTCGCTGTGTCAGGTCCTGGAGATTTTTTATGGTGCCTTCGATAATATCCCACGCTTCATTTTCACACCCTTCCAAGATCAGCGCCAGATTGGCTCCGGCGCAAAAGTTCTGACCTTGGTGACCGATGACCATAGCCTTGTAGCGCCCTGCTTCAAGCAGATCGAGGCCATCATTGATGGTGCTGGCCAGAGAAAGATCGATGGGGTTCATGACAGCTTGCAAAATGCTGTGGAATTCTACATTCAATACGCCATCTCCCAAATCAATCAGTGAGGCGCTCCAGTCTCGTTTAATGAGATTCTCACTTGATTTCAACAAAGCAAGATTGATCTCTTTTTGTCGAAGTAGTACCTCCACGTTCACTGAATCAGGGATGGAATAATATGTCCGTTTACCGTTCTCTTGTTGATAGAATGACTCAACTCCTGAATTCAACATTTCTTTCACCCAAGAAGGCACTTTTTTCCCCTCTTCTTTCATGCGGTTGACCGATGATCTCACACCAATGGCATTCCACGATTCAAAAGGTCCTAACTCCCAGGCGTATCCCCATTTCATGGCATTGTCGATATTTACGATATCATCAGAGATCTCCGGGATTCTATTTGCGGTATAGATGAGCGTTCTCGCCATTGCTTCCCAGAAAAATGTTCCGGCTTTATCATCACTGTATGCAAGTGCCCGGATTCGGCCGGCAGCGGTGTTCTGTTGTTTTGCCAACCGATAACCATCGAATCTGACACGTTTCTGAGGCACATACTCCAATGAATCAAAATCTATGGAAAGAATTCCTTCACTTGTTTTCTTGTAGAATCCTTCACCACTTTTTTGACCGAGGCGTCCTGCTTCTACAAGCCGGTTAAGAACAGTCGGTTTTAAAAAAAGTTCTCGCTCTTCGTCATCAGGGCAATTATCGTAGGTGTTCTGAGCCACATTGAGACCAACGTCTAGTCCCACGATGTCAAGAGTGCGATACATGGCGCTTTTTGGCCGTCCGATGATTGTACCTGTAAGTTTATCCACTTCTTCAATCGTCAGTCCCATGTCTTCCGTGAGGTGGAGTGCAACCATCTGAGCGTGGACGCCGATACGGTTGGCTACAAAGTTTGGTGTATCTTTTGCCCAGACGATGCCTTTACCAAGGTATTCTGATGTAAAGGCAGCTAGAGTATCTATCACCTCCTTGTCAGCACTCCCGGGTACGATTTCCACGAGACGCAGATAGCGGGGAGGATTGAAAAAGTGTGTAAGCACAAACCGGGATCGGAGTTTCTCCGGCAGTGCTTCAGCAATCTTTGCCACCGGCAGACCGGAAGAGTTAGATGAGAGAAGTACGTCACTTTTCAAGTGTGGCGAAATCTGTTTATAAACGGTATGTTTGATCTCCAGATTTTCCGCAACTGCTTCCAGCACCCAATCGGCTTCACCAAGCCGTTCCAGGTCTTTGTCATAGGTGCATGGTTCTACAAGATCGATATTATTTGGGCTATAAAGAGGAGCAGGTTTCATTTTGGTGAGGTTATCTCTTCCCTTGGTGACTAGTTCATCATTTAGATCAAATAATAATGCAGGAACTCCGGCATTAGCTAGATGTCCAGCCAACTGAGACCCCATGGTCCCTGAACCAAGTACCGCAACTTTTTCAATCTGTTTGGTCATTTCATCCTCATTTTAATCGAGTATTGAGATATAGTTGTACATAACCCAGAAATGGGAAAAGCTCCCCATCATGACAAAAACGTGAAAGATCTCGTGTGATCCAAAAACTTTGGGGATGGGATTGGGTCTGCCTAATGAATGTATAACAGCACCAACTGTGTAGAAAATACCGCCCAAAGCGATCCATACCATAGCGCCTATTTGTACAGCTTGCACTAGCGGCCAGCTTGCCACGACAGCCAGCCACCCCATAAAAATATACGAGGTGATGGAAAACCAATCGGGAAAATTCTTCCAAAAGATTCGCAGCAGAATCCCGAAAAGGGCAAACCCCCAAATTATACTGAGAAGACTCCAGCCCCACAAGCCGCGGAGTGGGATGAGACAGACAGGTGTATAGGTAGCAGCGATGAGAATATAGATCATGGTCTGATCGAGTTTTCTAAGGAATGTCACAGCTTTTGTAGAGACGGCCAGCCAGTGATAGAGGGTACTTGCTGTGTAGAGCAGGAACATTCCACCACCGAAAATAGAAAAGGCGGCAAGATGCCATGGTTTTATAGGGTTAACCGATTCCAAGATAAGGAGCACCAACCCCACAGCTGACAGAATGATACCGATGAAATGAGTCAAGGCACTGGCTGGTTCTCTCAACGTTGGCAACATGTTATCGCTTCAATACCGTTGCAATTCCCTGGCCGGTACCGATGCACATGGTGGCAAGACCATATTTCCCATCGATTTGTTCCAGAGCATTCAAGAGCGTCGTAACAATACGTGCGCCGGAACAACCGAGAGGGTGACCAAGTGCGATTGCGCCACCGTTGAGGTTCACTTTATCCATGGGCCATTCGCCGCTACGTATAACATAAAGCGACTGAGCTGCGAACGCTTCATTCAGTTCGATGGCATCCAGATCATCTAATGAGATTCTCGCCTTAGCCAACGCCTTTTCAGTGGCCGGGAGAGGCCCCTTGCCCATTCTGTCCCATTCCACGCCGGCAATGGATCGCGACACGACTTCGGCACGACTGGTGAGGTCGTGTTCCTCTGCATAGGAATTGCTTGTGATTAAAATAGCAGAAGCACCGATGGAGAAAGGTGAACTACTCGCCGCGGTCACTGTACCATTCTCAATAAAAGCGGGCTCCAGGGACTGTATCTTTTCCATATCAGGCGTCATGGGACCTTCATCTTTATCCACAACTGTGCCATTTTCAAGAACCACAGGAACAATTTCATTATCAAGTTTTCCATCGGCTTGGGCTGCTAAAGCTTTTTCGTGGGAGGCAACTGTGAAAGCATCTTGGTCTTCCCGGGAGATGGTGAGGTCCTCCGCAAGCAGTTCGGCCGTCTCGCCCATACCTATATAATAATCCTTCTCCGCCAATTCCGGATGGAAGTCGGGATTGAATCCCCCCATAGGGATGGAGAACATATCTTCAACACCGGCGGCGATGCCCACATCCATATCACCAGAATCAATGGCTTGGCTGACCTGATGGAGGGCATCCATGGAGGACCCGCAAAAACGATTCACCACTTTAGCTCCTGAATTGATGGAGATGCCTGCCAATATTGCAGCTGATCTGGCGATGAGCATGCCTTGAGAACCTTCCGGGAAAGCACATCCCATGATCACATCTTCCACATCGTCCCTAGAAACGCCTGTATTCCGATCCATTAACTGAGACAGAACTTGTGCGGACAGATCATCTGCACGAATATTTCCGTTCATCATACCGCGCTTGACTCCAATGGGGGAGCGAACGGCATCAATTATGACACTCTTTCTACCAGACATGATTTTCTCCTAAAATGGGTATTTCTTTTGAGCATATACATAATCAGCAATCTCCCGCTTCAGTTGTGCTACATCTGCTTTTGGCAGCATCCTCTCTTGAAACTTGCTGTACATTTCCAAAACAGTTGGAGGAAGCTCACCATGATAAATGTCATTCAGAGATAAAAGACATCTGTTCAAAAGGTTTAGAGACGTCTCCGCCGCGAGGACCTGTGCTATTTGCATAATTACATTGGATTGACCATTGCTCTCCAAAACCTGGTTCACTCTGGCCAGTGTGGAGTCTGTGGCATAAATATCCATAAAGCAGTCAGCTAACGCTTCACCGAGGATTTGCTCGTTCTTCAGATCCTGACCGAACTCATTCAGTGCTTCGTTAAAGACAGTCAATACCAGATGTTTTCCTGCTTCCACCATTCCCATCTGCCGTGAGAGAAGGGAGTGGGGGGCGATCGGTTCATCTGAAGCTAGGAAGAGTTCCCTTTCGCTAATGCGCTCCCGGATGGGAATCTCGTCCATGAGTGCTTTTTTCATGAAATAGCCCGTGATGATCTGCCTGTTGATTTCGTTGGTACCCTCCCAGATTCTATCGATGCGGCAGTCGCGGTAGATTTGTGCCATGGGATACTCTTCTATGTACCCATATCCACCATAGATTTGAACGCCATTGTCAGCGCAGAAACCGATGGTTTCGCTTCCCATGACCTTACAGATGGAAGATTCGATCGCATACCGCTCCATCATCTGCCCCATCTTGATATAATAATCGTCACTGGTTTTATCTAATTCTCCCACCGCATTATCAATATCAGCGATCGTTCTGTAGATGAGACTGTCAAGGGCGTAAGTGCGTATGGTCATGTCTGCGAACTTTTTCTTGATGGCATCGAAAAATGCAATGGGTTGTCCGAACTGACGCCGATTCAGAGCATATTGTGATGCCACTGTAATCAGAAGTTTACAACCGCCTAAAACATGAGCACCGAGTTTGAGCCGCCCCTGATTTAATACGTTGAAAGCGATGGTGGCACCATCACCGATGTTTCCCAGAACATTCTCTACAGGGACCTTTACGTTGGTCAGTTTTAGAGGCGTTGTAGATGACCCATTTGAACCCATCTTATGCTCTTCAGGACCAGATTCGAACCCTTCCATGGTTTTCTCAATGATAAAGGCACTGAATTTCCCACCATCTGCTTGTGCAAATAGAGTGAACACATCAGCCAAACCACCGTTAGTAATAAACTGTTTCTCACCATTTAGGATGTAGTGTTTTCCGTCATCACTCAGGACTGCAGTTGTCTTCGCCGATGTAGCGTCCGAACCGGAGGACGGTTCAGTAAGCGCATAAGCACCGATCCATTCGGCGGCGGCAAGCTTGGGTAGATATTTTGCCTGCTGATCTTTGTTTCCAAACCAGACGATAGGGAGCATTCCTATACCCGTCTGCGTTGAAGCCGTTACTGTGAAGGCAGCCGTACTTGAAACACTAAAAGCCTCCGCCACGACAACACCTGTAATCTTGTCCATTTCCATGCCTCCAAGATCATTAGGGATATCTAGAGAAAGAAGTCCAAGTTTGCCCATTTCCCTGAGCAGCTCTCTTACTAAATCATAATCTTTTTCCTCAATTTGTGCACGGACAGGCACTACCTTCTCGGTACAGAAATCTTCTACCATTTTCTGAATTTCTTTCTGTTCTTCTGTCAATTGCTCTCTGGTAAATATGGGAGAAGAGCAGACAGTTTCTACCATAAACCTGCCACCTGTTTTTCGGCTGAGTGTAACATCACTCATAATGAACTCCTTCATGTTGTTTGGATAGTCCTGATAAGATAAAGCCTGTGATAGTTTCAAAGTAGTGTCTGGCGCTTAATTCATCTGAGTCGAAAAGAGAGAACCAAACAATGCCCTCAATATTGACCATGATCGACAGTGCTGCCACTTTCACATCAAGGTTCTTGAACTCTCCGGAATCCACACCGTGTTTTATAATGGCTTCGATCAGTTCAAGAAACTCGTTATATACCTTCTGAGTTTTGGAGTGAAAGTCTTCGTCCCGGCTGGAAAGCGACCAGAACTCCAGTTCAGCTTTAAATACATTGGGGTTCTGTTCGTATGCGTTGACAAAGAAATCGAACAGTGATTTCAATTGGTCGGATGCCGGTTGTTCTTTCTGAACAATATGATTAAGTGTTACTCCGAAGCTATTGACCCAGTGGTTTACAAGAGAGAGAAAGATATCTTTCTTGGACTTGTAGTACCAGTAAATAGCTCCTTTACTAAGGTTTGCTTCAGAGGCTATGTCATCCATCCTGCAGTCAGAATATCCTTTCCGGATAATGACGTTGAGCGCGGCGTTCAGAATCTGATCTTTTCGATGATCTTTTTTACTATTTTGAGCTTTTTCTGCCATAGACCGACCAGTCAGTCTAATAAAAAATACCTTTACAAACCTTCAGTTGCAATAGCCATTTGCCTATCTATTCTTGAAAGATTTCTTAAATCAGACTAATTTAGTCTAGTTTTAACTTACGCGATTGATAGCATATTTATATATTTATGAAATTGAGAATCAATCTCAACAAACCATTGTGATCATTTCTGGGAATCCAGTGTTAGGAAAGTATAAGTGAGATTAAAGAAATTATTTCCGTTCTGTATATTACTTTGCTCAATATCGCTTGCCGAAGTTGGCCTGGAGAACGAACAATGGCAGTCCTATCTGCGTTTCCGATACGTAGATGCTATGAGAACGGTCGCTGGCGCTGGCCAATTCGATCCCTTCTTTTCCACCGATGTGGTCACTCTGCTTGATTTTTCCAGTGAATATGTAGTCACATCAGCGAGCCATCTTTTCCTGAAGGTCCACAATATTCTTGACAACCATCCTGTTGCGGCTACCAGGCCCGCTGGGGTTCGACCAACCATGCCGAGGAGTATTGTGGCAGGTGTCAAAATCATACTCTAATCAGCGAAGGGTTAAACAATGGCTGAATTACTAATCAGTTTTCGCGAAGTACTTGAGGCGTCACTCATTATTGGAATCCTTTACACATATCTCGTGAAATCAGAGAGACGGGACATGCTTCCGGTAATGTGGAGAGGTGTGATGGCAGCACTGGTACTCAGCCTTACGGCCTCTTTTATTATCCAAGCTGTGGCCGGAGGGTTTACAGGAAAGGCCGAAAAGATCTTTGAAGGTGCAGTGATGATTGCCGCCGCTGCTATTCTGGGAACCATGATTATATGGATGGCCAGGAATATAAACATAGCAGAAAAATTGGAGAGTCGGGCCGAGACTGTCCTTGGGCGAACGGATACGGCAACCTGGGGCATTTTCTCTCTCGCTTTCATTTCCGTTTTCAGAGAAGGGATAGAAACTGTCCTTTTCCTTTATGGTGTATTTGTCAATCAAGGGGGGCTCTCATTTGCATCATCAATGACCGGTGCTGGTATCGCATTGGGTCTTGGATACATGATTTTTGTTCAAGGACAACGGGTTCCTCTCAAAACCTTTTTCAATGTTAGCTCTGTCTTTCTCATTTTTGTAGCGGCGGGTATGATGGCTTACGGCATTCATGAGTTGGAATCGGCCGGAATTATAGCAGACACAGGCCGGATATGGGATGTGAATCCTCCAGTATTACCGAACGGTAGTTACCCTATTTTCCATGATAAGGGTGCAATTGGTGCCATTGCTAAAGGGCTCTTTGGTTGGAACGGTGATCCCAGCTATTTGGAAGTGGGGATATGGACTTTGACCTTAACGGGCCTTATGGTCACTTGGCGCCGTATTATCGCCGCACCACGGCCGGTGTGAGAGTAAAGTAGGAACAGAACACTACTTGATTTTCCCCAGCTGCCGGTACTTTTCCTTATACTTGTCGTAGAGGACTTTATGACGGTCGCTCATATCTATCTTTTTCCCTTGGATATAAACCTGCTCTACTTGGGTGGTAATCTCCAGCGGATCGCCGTCTGTAATCATGAGTGTGGCATCTTTCCCTTTCTCAAGAGAGCCTGCTTTGTCAGCGATGCCCAACACTTCAGCAGCGTAGAGCGTAACTGATTTTAAAGCCTCATTCTTGGGAAGTCCGTATGAAGCGGCCTTGGAAGCTTCGTAGGGAGTGTTCCGGTGATTGGATGCGCCGCCCGTTCCCATGGATATGCAATACTTTACACCTGCTTCATACAGTTTAAGTGGGCCGGTGAATGGCGTGTCAAAATCTTCCCAACGCCTGCGGGGGAGAGAATTGACCGTCTCATAGATTACCGGTATTTCATACTTCTTCAGTAAGTCCGCCACGCGCCAGGCGTCATACCCTCCCACAATGACCATTTTCAGGTTGTGACGATTTGCCCATTCTACAGCGCTTTCAATCTGCCTTACCTCGCTGGCATGCATGAAAACAGGTACTTCCCTACGCAGCACGGGGAGCATAGCTTCCCAGCGCAGGTCAGTTTCAAGTTCAATCCTACCTGACTGATTTGCCGCTTCTTTTGCCACAAGGTAACGTTGAGCTTCTTCGAAGGTTGAATCCAGTTTTTTCATCGCTTCTTCTCGACGTTTTGCCACCTCTTCTTCACTTCTACGAAATCTTCTGGAACTAATCGCGCCCATGTTGGGCCAGTTAATGTGGAGACCCGTCTGTGCTTTTAGTGTTGCAGTTTCCCACGTCCAGCCATCCAGCATCATGACCGCTGATGTACCTGAGATTAGTCCACCTGTGGGGCAGGAGTGAGCTAACAACACGCCGTTTGAGCGGGTAACAGGGATGATTTCAGAATCGGGGTGGTAGGCAACCTCGGCTCTCACATTGGGATTGACATCACCACGTTCCGCGAAGTCCCGGGTTACAGCCACGGCGCCGATTTCGGTTAAACCGATCACACTGGCAGCGGCGATCATACCAGGATAAACATGTTTTCCCTGGAGATCAATGGTTTCTGTGTTATCCGGCAGATTGGTTATCCTTCGGCCTATGGCAGTGATAACCCCTTTCTCGAAAAGAATAGCGCCACGCCGTATTTCATCTGCTGAGACAGGATGAATGGTTGCGTTCATCAGCAAAATGGGGTGTGTCTGCGGAGGTGCTGGCACCTGATCCGAGGAAATGGAAACAGTGATAACCGTAAGCAGTAAAGTAGTTATTGTTGTTCTCATCGCAGTTCTCCTTCCACGCAGCTGTAAGATTCCGCTTCTCCAGGTCTTCTCATTTGTCGGCCTTTACCGGAACCTTTTTCTATTTTATCCTCTTCTGAGGAGAGTATTTTCTGAATAAGAGTATTTCGCTCTTCGTTCCTTTTAGCTCTCATTTCTCTATCCCGGGTCAGGTCGAAATACTTTTTGCCATCAATCCAAGTTTGTTCGCAAGCGGTATACATAGACATGGGATCGCCGTTCCATATAACGAAATCAGCGTCTTTGCCGGTCTCCAGCGAACCGACCTTGCTATCGATACCGAGTTGAATTGCAGGATTAATTGTCACAAACCGGAAGGCATCCTCTTTGGACATAGGGCCGTACTTGGCGGCTTTTGCAGCTTCTGTGTTCAGGCGTCGCGCCAGTTCACTGCTGTCGGAGTTGTATGAGACTACTACGCCTACCTTCTCCATGAGCGGACCGTTGTAAGGGATGGCATCTATCACTTCATATTTGTAAGCCCACCAATCAGAAAATGTGGAAGCGCCGGCCCCCACTTCCGCAATGGCTTCCGCAACCTTGTAACCCTCAAGTACATGCTGAAAGGTGCCGATCCTGAAATTGAAATCTTGAGATACTCTCGCTAGCATGAGGATTTCATCCTGCCTGTAAGAGTGACTGTGAACCAGCCGTTTGCCATCAAGGATTTCCACCAGAGCATCCAGTTCAAGATCGCGGCGAACCGGGATCAGTTTGCCTCCTTTTCCACCGCCTCGAGACGCTTTTTTTGCCTTGTATTCGGCAGCAGCGGTGAATGCATCGCGGATGACCTGCTCCACGCCCATCCTCGTCTCAGGATACCGACCCCAGCTCCGTTCCCGCTTTACATTCTCTCCAAGAGCAAACTTGATCCCTTTCGGTGCACCTTCAAACAGAAGTTGATCCGGGGCTGATCCCCACCTGAGTTTGATAACGGCATTCTGTCCACCGATGGGATTGGCGGAGCCGTGGAGTACGTTAGCTGTTGTTAAACCGCCGGCAAGTTGTCTGTAGACATTAATGTCATCGCTGTTGATCACATCTTGAATCCGCACCTCTGCCGTGACAGACTGTGCTCCTTCATTGATCGAAAATCCAGCGGTATGGCTGTGACAATCGATGATGCCAGGCGTTACATGTTTTCCCTGTGCATTAATTATAACCGATTTTTTCGCTTTGGGAGAGATACTAAGGTTCCTTCCCACTTTCCAGATCTTACCGTCTTTTATCAGAAGGTCACTGTTTTCCATAACGCCTTGTGGTCCCATGGTCCAGATTGTGGCGTTTTTTACAAGAATCAGTTCGGGCTGAGAGGGCATCTTCTCAAAGCCGAAAGCTCCTTCGGGATAGCGAACCACCAGTGTACTGGTCTTTTCCTGAGTCTCTGCTTTCTCCCCTTTTTTTTCTTCATAAGGAGCTACCCGTCTGGCGAACCAACTGAGGGTACCACCGGTAGGTGTCCGTCCCTGACCTTCGGCATAGTCTCCTTTGATAGATCCGGAAAACTGGATTATGCCATCCATGCCTAGAGTATCACCCTTCATCGCAAAACTGAACATATTGTTGGAAGAGAGCGTCACTGATTTGAGTGGTATAGTCATTTCATCGCCGGCTAGTTTGCCTTGTGGTTTTGTTCGTTCGCCGGTGATCTTTAGTGAATCGATGCGCACTTCGTCGTCGTATCTCCACTGCATAGTCCAGGTCCCTCGGGCATCGGCTTCCGATTCTGTGATGACTGGATATTCTACCCCTTCAATCCAGACTGATTCTACACGAGTCTTTTTATCGAAATAGTCACCATCAGTTACCACAAGGTTTGCAATCTTTCCTTTTTCCAGCGTTCCCAAAACTTCAGAAAGACCGAGGCGTTCTGCCGGTATAGTTGTAACAGTAGCCAGCGCTTCATCTTTTGAAAAACCTCTTTTAACCATTTTTATAAGATTGTTTCTGAACGTTTTTTTGTCTTCAAGTTCGCTGGTGGTGAGGACAAACGGAATTTTCGCTTTGGCAAGTTTGTAGGCATTGTCAGGTGCCATCTCCCAGTGCCGGAGTTCTTCACTGGAGACTTGAAGTGCTGTTTCCCACGTGCTCACGTCCGGCGCCTTCGGGAAATTAATGGGTAGGACTACAAAACTGTTTAACGCTTTAATCTCTTTTAATCTCCGGTATTCGTAACCGCTCCCTTTCAGCCAGACATTTAGATCAAATTCTTTACCGATTTTTCCAGCCCTGAGTGATCCCAGCTCCTCGCCTGTCATAAACAGGATTGCTCCTTTATTTTCCATATGAGTACTTAAGGCCGCAAGCCCCCGGTCTTTTTCTGGCTGATCATTGGTCTCTGGAAACCGCCCGTACGTTTTCCACGCCTCTTTGTACCACTTTGCATCGTAGAATGTCTGACGTGTCAGCGCCACCGCACCCAGAAGAGAGTTGGGGTAAGTAGGATCGCTCCAGGTGCCATACTCAAAACCGATAGCCTGCACCGGGCCGGCTTCCCTGATAACAGAGCCGGGCGACCAGTTCCCAAGATGGATCAGTGCAGACTGTCCTCGGAAGATTCCTGAACCGGGCACCAGATGAGCTGTTGTAAAGCCCATGCTTCTTAAGGTTTCACCTTCTTTTTCCGGTAAGCCATATTGTTCCAGTACAGAAAAATCAGGCTTGACTTTCGGATTCCAATGAGAGGTGGCCGTTGCGGTGGGTTTTTCAGCTTGATTTTGCTGAGGCCGACGACCCATTGCTGGGGTCTTTTTATCTGATCTTTCAAGATAGCTTTCGATAAAACCTGAATAAATGGTTTTGCCTGAAAGGTTCACTTCATAAGCGTCGGCCGGGATTTTTGCACTCTTACCCATGGATTCGATAAGGCCATCCCGAATGACAATTTCACCGGTTTCAATCACCTTACCCGGTTCAGGAACGATGGTAGCTCCTTTCAGCACAAAAACCTTCGGCGTTTTATGGTGAATGGTCTGGCCAGGATCAATCGGCTTTACCTGTCCTTTTGCTGTAGCAAAAAAGCAAAAGAATATGAGAAAAAAGGCGGTTAAGGGAAGTCTCGATTTCATCGTTGTTTCACCCCACATTATGATTTTACTTACGAAGAAGCAAAGTTAAGGAATGATAGATAGACTAGCCGTCATTTTTTGGCCTGTTCCAGTAGAAGTAAACCGGTAACCCCAGTAGCATTAAGCTGATACCGGCAAGGGCTTCCTGTGGCGCATCCAACAGGGCAGCAAGAACGAAGAATATCGAGGAAATGATAAACAAAGCAGGAACCCATGGGTATCCCCATGTTTTGTATGGTTTCGGAAGCTCGGGGCGATTCTTGCGAAGAGCAAAGACAGCGGCTGCGCCGGCAATCCAGAGGATAAGGTTAACTACAACCACAAATGTAATGAGCTGATCGAATGTGCCTGAAAGTGTAAGGATAGACGCCCAGACGGCTTGATAAACAATTGCCTTTGCGGGCGTATGATAACGGGGATGGATCTCAGCCGCTCGCTTGAAAAACAGACCGTCCTGCGCCATGGCATAATAGACTCGCGGACCTGTGAGTATTGCTCCGTTCAGTGCGCCCAGGACGGAAATAATGATCGCGACAACCATAAGACGTCCCCCTAATGAACCGAAGAGCACATGAGCAACAGTCTCGCCAATGGTCACAACACCGGCCATCTCGTCCATCGGGAGCGCTCGTAAATAGACGATGTTCAATAGAAGGTACAGTACTGTAGCCGTCGTAATTCCGATCAAAAGTGCCCGGGGCAGGGTCCTCTGCGGATTTCGAATTTCGCCCCCTACAGCTGTGACATATTCCCATCCGCCAAATGTCCAGAAGACAGCTACCAGCCCGCCTCCGAATGAAGCGATCTTAGAGTTGAAGCCGTCAAACTGAAATGACAATCTGAGGTCAGGCGTCTCTGTACCGATAGCCAGGCCAGCCATGACAAAGATGAGAATTGAGGCGATCTTGATAACAGTGATGACATTCTGGACGGTTTTCCCGACACCGAGCCCAATATAATTCACTGCTGAGAATAGTGTAATCATTGCAACGGCAATCACCTGTCCAGCCGAGACTGTGATGGGAAATGTAATAATAATATTGTTCGGGGAGATGGATGGGAAAAAGGTTGAGGCGTAAGCGGCGAAGGCAACAGCGACTGCCGCCACAGCTCCAGTGAGGTAGACAGTGAAAGACACCCATCCAAAGAGGAATGCCGGCAACCGCCCGAATGCCTCGCGGAGGTAAATGTATTGGCCTCCCGCTTTTGGAATGGCGGCGCCAAGTTCGGCATAAGTGAGCCCTCCTGCGAGCGCATGGAGACCTCCCACTATCCACGCCAGAAGCAGCAGGGCGGGTGAAGGAAGCGACTCAGCCATAATGCCGCTGGTCATGAAGATTCCCGAACCAATAACGACACCAATGACTATCATAGAAGAATCAAAAACACCCAATTTTCTGACTAAACCTTCGTGTTTATTCTCTTTATGAGTTGATGAGATCAATGGATTTTGTCTTGAGGAGTTAAGAGGAATTTATCCCCCCGCCGTGGAATTTAGTTGTCCCAGATGAATTATCTTTTAAGAAATGGGACTCTTACTTAAGTTAAAATCGTGCGATTCTGAATGGATTAACCGTGGTCAATTTCGAAGAAAAAAATCTTATTGATATTAGGAAATATCCTCTTCATTCTCCTGCTTCAACATCGTATCTGGATCTTGTTTCACAATGTCAGCAGGATCTGAATAGGAATGGAGCCAGTATGCTTCCCGGTTTCCTAACGCCGGAAGCTATTACTCAAATAGTTGCTGAAATAGATCGAGCAGCTCCAAAGGCCTACTCCTGTAATGAAGTTCACAATGTTTTTCTTGAGGAAGATGACATATCTTTTCCTGAAGATCATCCCCGACGTCAAAATGAAAAGACCTCTCTGGGCTCCTTAGCTTATGATAACATAGAACAGGGTGATGCTCTAAGAACTCTCTATGAATGGGATCCGCTTCTTCACTTTGTTACAGCTGTACTGGGAGAAAAAAAAATGTACCGGATGGCTGATCCTATGGCAGCTCTTACTGTAAATGTGATGAATAATGGTCAGAACCATGGCTGGCATTTTGATGAGTCACTTGTGACTACTACAGTCATTCTTCAAAAACCTCTGGAAGGGGGAGAATTCCAGTATATCACTGATCTGCGTGGAGAAGATTGGAACGACTATGTGTCACTTAATGATGTATTATCGGGGAATGAAGATAGAATTCAAACTTTGCCAGTTGAAGCAGGAACCTTACTCCTCTTTGCCGGTTATTTCCAATTGCACCGTGTCACTCCAGTGGTGGGAAACGTAACTAGGTATGTAGCAACCCTCTGTTTCAAAGACAAACCTGGTGTCTGCAACAGTCCTGAAGTCCAGAAGCTTTTCTATGGCAGAACTGCTTCAGTATGAGTTATGAAGTAACAGATAAGGATATTCAAAACTACAGTCGAGATGGTGCTGTGGTGATCCGTGAACTTTTTTCCGCTGAAGAGGTTGAGTGCTTGGTGGAAGGGATTGAAGCTAATATTTCTGCTCCCAGCTGGCGATCTAAAGTGGCCAGCAGTTCTGATGATCCTGGATGGTTCATGGAAGACTTTTGCACCTGGCAGGACAATCCTACATACAGGCGTTTCATCGAGGAAAGCAACTTAGCAGCAGTGGCAGCTCAATTAATGCAGTCAAGAGAAGTACGCCTCTTTCACGATCACATGCTGGTAAAGGAACCTGGCACCATGCAGCGGACGCCATGGCATCAGGACCAGCCCTACTACAACATTGACGGATTTCAAAATGTCAGTTTCTGGATTCCGGTGGACCCTGTACAGCGGGAGTGGACGTTGGAATTCGTGGCAGGGTCGCATCGTAAAGGATGGCTCATGCCGCGCACTTTTATGGATGAAGAAGCAAAATGGTTCCCCGAAGGGTCAATGAATGAGGTTCCCGACATCGAAGCGGACCGGAGAAAGTTTCAGATCCTTGGCTGGGCCCTTGAACCGGGCGATGCGGTAGCGTTTCATATGCTTACCCTGCACGCCGCGGCCGGGGTTCAAGGGAATGAGCGAAGAAGAGTTTTTTCTGTCCGATTAATCGGAGATGATGTTGTTCATTCTCCTCGATTATGGGAAACATCTCCTGAATTTCCAGGTTTGAAAGATGAGTTACCGGCCGGAGCTTCTATGGATCATCCACTTTTCCCGCCGCTATTAAGCCGGTCGCGCTAGTCCACCGTATTATCTGATCATTCAGGCTTACCATAACCACCCCCTCCAGGTGTTTCTATGATGATGGTTTCACCTGGTTCCACCACTCGTTCTACCTTACCGGCAAGAGGTTCCAACTCACCTGACACTTTTTCTAGCCAATTCTTTCCGCATTTGCCCGACGATCCGCCAGCCATGCCGTAGGGCGGATATTTACGTCTCTCGGAAAGGATTGAGACTTTCCGTTTCTTCAGAAATTTGACTTTGCGTATGGTTCCATTTCCACCTTTGTATAGGCCGTCACCGCCTGAGCTTTGCCGCAGCCCGAAACGTTCCAAACGGATCTCAGGGAAGCGATGTTCCAGAACTTCAGGATCGGTTGCTCTAGTGTTGGTCATATGTATCTGAACACCTGAAGCGCCGTTGTGGCCTTTGCACGCTCCTGAACCGCCAGCTATGGTTTCGTAATACTGCTTTCCCGAACCATCCTCTGAACCGAAAACAAAATTGTTCATAGTTCCCTGAGATGCGCCGGCAAGTTCAAGAGCACCTATGAGTACATCCGTTATTCTCTGAGACGTTTCCGTATTGCCTCCCACCACAGCTGCTGTGTCTTCAGGTCTCAGCAGGCATCCTTCAGGGATGATGATCTCAATCGGTTCAAGACAGCCTGAATTAAGTGGGATTTCCTCATCGATCATGAGCCGGAAAACATATAGAACCGCCGCTTTGGTCACTGCCACAGGCGCGTTCTGATTTCCTTTCATCTGAGGACTGGTTCCTGAAAAATCGACTATGGCCCTGCAAGTGTGCGGAGGATTGTCTCCTTTTTCAATGGAAATTCGTACGGCGATCGTGTCTCCACTGTCAAGATGATCCTTGAATTCAAGATCTAATTTCTCCTTATCACCGAGATATACTGACAATGCGGCTTTCATTGACTCAGTTGCGTTGTCTCGAACGTGATCCATATAAGCGTGGACAGTCTCAAGTCCGTATTTCTTGATGAGCTTTTCAGTTTCCATGATTCCTTTGTTTACCGCTGCCATCTGTGCTTTGACGTCAGCAATGCGTTCATCAAGATTCCGTGCCGGGTAGTCGTTATCAGACAGCAGGCTTATGAGCTCGTTCAGCCGGAGTTCTTCATCTTCAATGAGACAGAAATTGTCAATAACCACACCTTCTTCGTGGATGGATGTCGCAAACGGCGGCAAGGAGCCGGGAGTTGTGCCGCCAATATCAGCGTGGTGTCCTCGGCTGGCAGTGTAGAAGATGGGATTCTTCCCATCAGCGAAAACGGGTGCAATGACCGTCAAATCGGGAAGATGGGAACCGCCTCGATGAGGGTTGTTCATTAGATATATATCCCCCGGTTTCATGGATCCTTTGTTGGCCACAATAATCTCTTTCACCGATTCGCTCATGGCACCAAGGTGGACAGGCATGTGAGGAGCATTGGCCACAAGATTGCCCTCAGGGTCAAAGATAGCACACGAAAAATCGAGACGCTCTTTGATGTTAACCGAGTAAGCTGTGTTGATCAGTGTATAACCCATCTGTTCAGCAATACTCATAAAAAGATGATTGAATACTTCCAGCATGATGGGGTCTCTTTCCGGTCCTACAGAGACTTCTGAAATTGTATCTTGAGTCAGAATAATATGACCGTATTTGTTGAGCTCGACTGAAAATCCTGGTTCCACAACTGTGGTGGAAAACTCCTCTGTAATGATGGCCGGTCCTTCAATGAATGAATCTAAATGAAGATCAACCACCTGGTAAACCGGTGTTTCATTATCGCTTTCTTCGAATGTGACTTTTACGGTACCCCTCGGCTTGGGCTTACTTCTGGCGTGGGACTGAGATAGACTTTCTTCGAAATGATGTTCCCTGCCGTTCACCTCAATCCTCAAATTGACAAGTTCCAATTCAGTGGTGGGGTCAAAGCCAAACAGTTGCTTGTGGAGTATAGAAAACATTTCCACTGTTTCTTCATATGTGCCCAGTGGAATGGTGAGATAGTTGTCTGTGCCAAGTGGCCTGAGATCGAGAAACTTTTTAACCTCAATATTGTCCTTAGATATTCCATATTGGAGGATTTCTTCCACCAAGGGTGCGGCCATTTCATTAAGCTGAATTTCGAATTTTCGGAGCATATTCTTATCATAAGGCGTCACTATGGAGTGGATGGCGTAGCGAAACTGATCGGCCATGGCAATACCGTAGGCGGAAAGAAGCCCTGCCATGGGGTGGATGATCATCTTTTTTATGTCCAGAATCCGGGCAATACCGCAAGCATGCTGTGCGGCGGCACCACCGAAACAGACAAGGGCGTGTGTCCGTGCGTCAAAACCCCGGGCCACTGATATTTCTTTAATTGCCGAAGCCATGGTCTCATTGGCAATTCGGATAAAACCCCGGGCCACATCTTCTGGTGAAAGGTTTCTGTCGAGTGCGACGTTAATCTGTTCGGTAATCTTTTTGAAACTTTTTCGTGTTTCTACTTCATTCAGCGGTTGATCGTAAGTTTTACCGAAAGCTTTGGGGAAATATTCCGGCACCAGTCGGCCAAGGAGGAGATTGGCATCTGTGAGTGCAAGCTGGCCGCTTTTACCGTAACAGACCGGCCCGGGGTCAGCTCCTGCTGATTCAGGACCAACGCGCATCTTTTGACCATCGAACCAAAGAATGGAGCCGCCGCCCGCAGCCACCGTGTTGATTTTTAGGCTAGGAGTCTGAAAGTGTATACCTGCTGTTTCCATTTCCAATACTTTTTCAAATTCACCACCATAGCGAGAAACGTCTGTGGAAGTGCCTCCCATGTCAAAACCGATAGCTTCACCGATCCCATTTAGCTCAGCAACTGCCGCGGCACCAATAACACCTCCTGCCGGGCCTGACATGATGGCGTCTTTTCCCCTGAAGTTGTGGGCATCGGTCATGCCGCCTGAGCTCTGCATAAAATCAAGAGGAATATCGCCTGTCTTCTTTTCCACCGATTGTATGTACTCAAAAACAACAGGGCTGAGGTAAGCGTCAACTGCTGTTGTTTGGCCCCGTCCAACAATTTTGATGAGCGGCATGATTATGTGAGAAACTGAGATCTGGTCAAATCCGATATCAAGGGCGATTTCGGCAACACGAGATTCGTGAACTCCATTTTTCCATGAATGCATGAGCACGATAGCAAGAGATGTAATACCGCTATTCATGACCTCCTCCAAATCTTTTCTCAAAACAGATTCATCTAGAGGTCTCACCACATTTCCTTCGTGGTCTAGACGTTCATCTACTTCTCTAACATTGCTATAAAGTTGCTCTGGCTTTTTTACAGCAAGGGCAAAGAGGTCAGGCCGGGCTTGATTGCCGATCTCCAGAAGGTCACTAAAGCCCTTTGTTATGAACAGTGCAGTTGGTGTACCCTTTCGTTCCAGAAGTGCGTTGGTGGCCACGGTGGTGCCCATTCGTATTCGACTCACTTTATCTTCAGGGATTGGACTTTCGGCGGGGATTTCCATCATTCGCCGAATTCCTTCAATAGCGGGATCGGCATACTCCTTTGACAGCGAAAGGAGCTTCAGGCTGTGGGTCTTTCCTTCAGGATCAACACCGATGATGTCGGTAAATGTTCCGCCACGATCGATGGCGAAAAACCACATCTTTTTTGCAGCTCGACTCATAATGGGCCAAAATCTACCTTATCAGCAACGAGTAAACAGGAAGGAAGTTCGAGACTCGATTGTCTTCTGTTGAGGCTGTTTGTTCAGGAATTTTATCCCGGTGATTAAATAAAAAAGGATGCTAATCCCGTACGAGAGAACCGAGGAATAAAATAGCAGTCGGATCAGTATGGGATTGACATCAAAGTCATCACCTATACCGGCACAGACACTGGCCGATTTTCCTTCGTCTCTGTTTCGATAAAATCTTTTCATGTCATAATTAATACATAAAAAGCGAAAAGGTTGTTAATTGAGTTTCACCTCGTGGTGGCCTAACTTCACTTTCCTTCACAAACACCAACAAATGACAGGAGACACAATGATTAAGCATATTGTTATGTGGCGTTTAAAGAAGATTGAGGGGAAGACAAAAAATGATAGTGGTTCTAAGATCAAGACTGAGATCATTAAACTTCCTGATCTGATCAAAGAAATCAAAGCATTGGAAGTAGGCATCAATGTGAATCCGTCAGAACGTGCCTCTGATGTGGTTCTTGTATCTGAGTTTGAATCCATGGAAAAGCTGAAAAAATATCAGGATCATCCTGAGCACTTGAAAGTTGTGGCTTTACTTCAGCCGTTGACAGAGGAAGTCCGAGTGGTGGACTATGAGTTGTGATGGTTGATTTTTCGTTAGAACAATGTATTGAAGAATTTTTAGCTGATTTGGTGGCTTCTAATTCAGTAAACCCCAAATGGGAAGGGGGCCCTGGTGAGGCTTTTGTTTGTGATAATATATCCGGTGTTCTTTCCTCATTGGGGTTTATTCCAGAGACTCAAGAAGTTGCTCCTGGACGGACCAACGTGGTGTGTACAATTTCTGGGAGTAGGGGTGCACCAAGTCTCATATTGAATGCACATGTGGATGTTGTGGGTGTGGAGGGGATGAATGATCCATTTAAGCTCCGCCGGGATGGTGACAAACTTTATGGCAGAGGGACATATGATATGAAAGGTAGTGTGTCTGTCATGCTTGCTCTTGGCAAGTTTTTTGCGAAGGAGCCACCGCCGGGTGATGTCCATCTGACTTTTGTGTGCGATGAAGAAGATTTGAGCATAGGGATGGAACACCTCATGAATGATTGGCTTCCAACGCTAAAGGAAAAACCAACTGCCGCCATCATTCTGGAACCTACAGAAGAGTCTATTGGCATCTGTCACAAGGGGTTTGCCTGGTATGAGATAGTTATTGAGGGGAAAGCTGCCCACGGTTCTCGTCCTGAGGAAGGAATCGATGCAATTTTTCCACTTGGAGCTGTGATTCAAGAAATTTCAGAAGTGGAGAAAAAATTGTATGCAAAAGATGCCCACCCCTATCTCGGACACAGTTCGCTTCATGTTGGGACATTAATGGGTGGAACTAATCTTCCAGTTATCGCAGCCGAATCAAGGCTAGATTGGGAACGAAGGATTCTTCCGGGAGAATTAGATGCCGATCTGGAGAAAGAATATGAGCGAATTGTTTCCACGGCGAAAAACTATCCTGGGAAGCATAGAGTTGAGCCGAAAAAGCTGTTCGCCCGTCCGCCTATGGAAACTTTGGAGACCACTGAAATTGTCCAACGATTGAGGAAAGCGTCACCTGTTTCATACCTCACGGGCATGTCCTACTGGGCTGATTCGGCACTGGTTTCTGAAGCGGGTATCCCCTCAGTCCTTTTCGGTCCCATTGGACATGGTGCTCACGCCATCGATGAATGGGTGAGCGCTAGAAGTTTACATCGCGTTTATGAGACGGTGAAAACAGTAATACTTGGAATGTCTGAGGCCGTCTGATTTATCTGGTAAGTCATCATTCTTTGCGGTAAAGATGTTAATCTTTTTTCTCCCACCACCATCTGGGCGTTTTTCGTTTCCCGCCTCCCAAGGTGTTGTCCAGCCATAGCATAAAGCTGCGGAGGAACGACCCCATTAGTCGAAACCGTAGGCGGTTTACCCAGGAGGGATAATCACGATTGTAGGGACAGACGCGGAGGCAGATGGAACAGTCGGTCACCTGCTTCACCCAGAAGTCGAAACACTTTTCCGCATCCACTGTCCATTTTCTGATACCACTAATATTGGAACTGTTGTAGATACGTTCTGATGGATCATCAAATGGAATAGCTTTCGTCGGACAACCATCACTACACCGTCGGCATATCTCGCAAAATTCTTTTACGCCGAACCGTTTCGGGCGATCGTGTGCAAGAGGAAGATCAGTAAAAACCTTTCCGATACGAAGACGAGGACCAAGTTCTGGTGTAATTAAAAGCCCGTGACGGCCGTATTCTCCTAACCCGGCTTTAATAGCTAGAGGAATGCTGAGAGCCGTATCGTTCATGCTGGCCACGGCATTGTAACCGAGATTCTTGATATACTGAGCAAGGGCAAGAAGTGTGATAGCATCTTGAGAGTAGCCAACGCCCGTTGCTGTTCCACTTAGAGCTGATGGGACGGTCTCCAGCAAATCGTGGTCCATCTCATGACATACTACAATTACAGAAACGAAATTATCCGGAAGATCCATCTCTTTCTCGTCTTCATGGTCTCGACTATACTTGTGCGTGTAGACCCACCGTTCATCATGATAAGTGATGCCCACAAGATCAGCACCAAAAAGTTTGGCGGCTTTCTTTACTTCTTCTGCCATAGCCTCAGGAGATTCAACATTTCGCTGTTCTGAAGCACCCTCCCTTTGGGAGGTGAGGTAATCCAGAAATCCTTCCCGGCGGTCCTCATTCTCCAGCCGTTCGGCGAAAAAATCAGCCACGTACCAGCCAGCATTACGGAGAGCAAAATCTTTCTGATCATAACCATCCACGTGGCGCCACTCTTCCAGCGGTTTACGATACGATTCATAAAAAAGTTCTGTCTTTTCTGAGTGAATTGACGGGTCCCAGAAGGAACGGTTGAAAATATCGTTTTTCTGATTGAATGGCCCGAATTGTTCTGTGATCATGAAACCTGCATCTTCATCGGTAGCACACCCACCGGGGCAAGTGGTACACTTTCCTTCAAACGAGTTCATGAAATTAAGTTCTCCGAAGTTTCGGCTCTGGTTCGAGATAGGAAGGCGACAAACTCTGTACCCCCCGTTCCAATGACATTTTCTTCATCTTTGACTTGATCAAGAACGTAGTGGACAACAATCTGCATATGTTTCTTTCTAAAACTGTCCAGCGTACTGATACAACTATTGAGTGCATCATTCAACTCACGGCTTTCATTTTGCTCAACATATTTTTTCAAGGAAAGTTGCGTTTCAAGGTATTCAATGAATTTACGATGGGCGGGTGGCATGTATTTTCTCATTTTCTTCAGAAAAGGTCCCGAATCAGCATGAGGATGAAAAATTCCCATCGCCGCATCGATAGACTGCAAAAGTGAACTTTGTGCCGCACTTCCGCCAATATAAACTTTTGGTTCGTCACTCACACCTTCATAAATAATTCCTTCCTCTGGCCATCCGGCCAGGAAGGGGCGTATCTGAGAATAAAAGATATGAGGCGCGCATTTTTCCGGTATACGGTCCAGAACGTTGGTACAATTGTTTATAGCATTTCCAATCCGTTCTATGGCATCAACGAAATTTTTGTTATTAGATGAGGCAGCAGCTTCCAGTCCATCCAGAACAGCAGAAAGAGCAGGGGCACCGAGGGATTCAATGGCAACTGTTGTGAGAAAGAACCATTCCTCGTCTTGTCCTCCTAAAAAGTTCTGAACAGTTCTAAGGTTTTCCAGCTCAATGGGACCTTTCGGGTTTACGCGACGCCAGTTGTTTAATACGATTGAGGCGTGGCTTGCAATAGGAGGACGTCCGGACCTAGCCGCCACTTCAGACAACGGTACAGCAAGAGCCAAGGGGATTTTTCTTACCGGGTCTGGGTCACAGCTGATATAGGCATTGGCAAACATGGACAACAACAGCATAGCCCTGTCTAACTCAGAGTCATCTTTAAGTTTATCAGCGTGGATTAAGGGGAGATTTTCCACAGCTAAGCGAAAATTGCCTTTGGCAAGCAGGGATGGCATCTCCGCCCCGAGTTCATCCCACACCTCAAACAGTGGATGAAGTGCTAGAAGAGGATCGGGATTGGGAAGAAAACCACGTTCTTGATCAACTGAAAATCTTTTAAGCAATTCAGTGATCATTGACTTTATTAACAGGGTAGAGGATTGGCCTGCTGGGAGCGGCATCAGAAACGAAAGCGGGAAGCTGAAGGTTCATTAGATAACAGCCATCCGGAAGCAAATCGGGAGTGTAAATCATTTCTGTAATTGTCCTTTTAGAACAAGTTTGAGAATCGATTTTGGAAATACCGGGAGATACGCCCCAGTAGATCCGATGATTTCCAAGCTCTCCGCCGTCATCTGTTCTATCCACGGAGGGCGTATCCACCAGCAGATGGCGAACGCCGAGAATTCTGATGTGATGCATGGCTTCATTCGTAAAGAAAGGAAACGATTTCTCGGAGTAATTGTGTGATTTTTTTGAGGTTTCATTGGGTAGAGTTCGGATGACGAGCCCCTTCAGGAAATCTGTATTAGCATTTTCGAGAACTTGGGTCAGACAAGACTTCGTCAGTAAGTAATCATTGTTTTCTGTAGAAACATGGTATGATTCATCGCCGATCTTTGAAGCGTCCATAGAGATAAGTGTGACTGGAATCAGGCTGTTATCAATAATGTTGGAAATTGAGACCTGATCTTCGGATATGTGTCCAACACATTCAGTATGGGTACCATTGCAGTGATAATTAGCGGTTATGGTATCCACGTTGCAGCTTCCGCCGGCTTGAACCGAACCAATAAAGCCTCCAGACTGTACAGGGATCGAATGGGCATTCTCACTTTCAAAAAACCGGGGTTGATCACCTTGAAAATCAAGTTGGATTGCAATAGAGATTCCTTCTTCAAGTTTCACCTCATATTTCCGATGGCCAATCTGGATTTTGGTTTGATCGAGCATGGGATAGATTTCAAAAGCGGAGAAGGGAAAAAACCACTTCACCGTCCGAAAGTTAACTATTAAACTCCTTCTGGATTAAACACTTTATCCATCCCTAAATGAAACGCGACTCTTTTGGCGTAGCACTTTCCCTGATCGTTCTCCTTTTTCTTTCCTTTATCTATTTACCTCTGCCTGGCCTTGATGTCCCATCGGGTGGTTCTTTGGATTTTGATGTTGCAAATCAAGGTCAGGGGGATGAGTTGTTTGCTCAAATAAGGGAGAGCCGTAATCTTGATCGTCCTTTTCCCGAAATGCCTATGAGAGAGGATAATCCTCAATCCAGAGAAAAAGTAGAACTTGGCCAATTGCTCTTTTTTGACCCTATCCTTTCTGGAAGCAACGATATCTCCTGTGCTCATTGTCACCATCCCGATCTCGGTTTTTCGGATAATCGAGGGCAGTCCATGGGAATGGGTGGAAGTGGCATTGGACCAGAACGGATGGGCGGTGCAATCATTCGCCGGGGTTCACCAACGATTTGGAACGCTGCGTTCAATCACCGTCAATTCTGGGATGGCCGGGCAGCCGATCTTGAGGATCAGGCCACGAATCCTATCCAGGATAAAACTGAAATGGCGCAAGACCCCCATGAACTTGTGAGAGAACTAAAAGCTATACCAGAATATGTGCGGATGTTTGATCGCGCTTTTGGGGGAAGTAAAGTTCCCGGCGTTACGTTTCAGAATGTGAGCTATGCAGTGGCTGCTTTTGAACGAACCATCATTTCCAACAATTCACGCTTTGACCGTTATGCCAGAGGTAAAAGAACAGTTTTGTTAGATGCGGAGCGCAGCGGACTTAATGTCTTTCGTTCTTTGAAAACCCGCTGTTTTGAATGTCACAACATTCCAACATTTGCGAATCCAGATTTCAAGGTTGTGGGCGTGCCTGATCTGGAAGGGCTAGCGCCAGATTTAGGTCGAGGCGAAATTGAAGGCGAGAATTATAATCGTGCATTCAAAGTTCCCACGTTACGCAATGTTGCCCTTACAGCACCTTATATGCATAACGGTGTTTTCAAGACTCTGGATGAAGTTCTCGATTTCTATTCCGGGGGAGGTGGTCCTGGTTTGGGACTGGATGTACCCAATGTAGATGACAAAATTCGAAGCTTTACTCTTACCCCAAGAGAGCGATCTGACCTTATTGCTTTTCTGCATTCACTAACAGATGAGTCGGCAAAGCCGGAGATTCCCAAGTCAGTTCCTTCAGGGCTTGATGTTGTCCCACCACTGGAAAACCAATCACCCGAACTTGCAGCTTTTTCCAAAAGGCCTAATGAGCGACCAAGGACTGTATTTGAGAGAAAGGGATATGTTATTACGGTCAATGAGGGGCAATACATTCAGGATGCTATTGACATTGCTGAATCAGGTGATACGGTACTGGTAAAGCCTGGAATCTATCACGAAACATTGACCATGGATATTTCTGGTATTACTCTCTTGGGTGAAGAAGAAGATGGGCAGCGACCTATTCTAGATGGAAAACATGTTCTCACGGATGGGATGGTTGGCTCTGGGAGCAACATTGAAATCCGGAAATTTGCTGTCCGGAACTACACTGCTAACGGCCTAATGATTAACGGTGGTACTAATATTGCTTTTCGTGATCTCTACCTTTACGAAACGGGACTTTATGGCGTTTATCCTGTGGAGTGTGTAGGCGTTACCATTGAGCGCTGCGAGGTGACGAAGGTACGGGACGCTGGCATTTATGTAGGTCAATCAAGAGATATTATTGTCCGCAATTGTGTTGCGTACGGAAATGTCGCAGGTATCGAAATTGAAAACTCAGTTGACGCCGTGGTGGAAAATAATGAGGTTTACAATAACACCGCTGGTATCCTTGTTTTCTTGCTTCCCAACAATCCTTCCAAGATTTCGCTTAACTGTAAAGTTGTTAACAATCGAGTTTACGACAATAATCATGAAAACTTTGGTGATGAAGGTGCTATCGTGAGTCTTGTCCCTTCCGGGACAGGGATACTCGTAATGGCTGCTGATGAAGTTGAGGTGGCTTATAACGAGATCAGGGGAAACAACACCACCGGTATCGGCATGGTGGAACTTGATATTGTTTTCGGTGAAGGCGCCATTTATGATGTAGATCCACTTCCTGATCGAAACTGGATACACGACAACATACTGGAGAATAACGGTTTAGATCCTGATCCTTCTGTGGTGGAGCTGGGCCTTGATGGAGTCGATCTCCTTTGGGATCTTTCCGGCGCCGGAAACAGGTGGGATCAGGAAGCCTCCTCAAAACTTCCGCCTCTTCTTCCGGGCAGCGACTGGCCGGACATTGCTAGGCGTGCTAACTGGCGCCTCTGGAAAGTACTTTCCTCTCTGTAGCAAGTCGTTGTTTTCAGAATCTCATGCTTGAAAAACAGATCTCTCTTGTGGGTGTTCCCTTTGATGCAAAATCTTCTTTTCTAACCGGGCCAGCTGAGGGTCCTTCCGCTATTCGAAAAGAACTCTTCTCCGGTGCCTCCAACCTTTTCAGTGAAACTGGGATTGATCTGGACAGTGTGAATGGCTTCAAAGAAGTGGTTGACTTGAAAATAGAAAACAGTGAGGCTGGTTACCTTCAAATTGAAAGAGAAGCAACAAGGCAGCTGTCTGATGGTGCCATCCCTCTCTTTCTTGGTGGTGATCATTCAATCACTTATCCGTTAGTGAAAGCGGTCGTTGAATCGAATAGGCCAACAATAATCATTCATTTCGATGCCCACCCAGACCTTTACCATGAGTTTGAGGATGACCGTTACTCTCACGCCTGTCCATTTGCAAGAATCATGGAAGATAGTCTGACAGATCGGTTGATTCAGATCGGCATACGTACTGCCAATGATCACCAGCGGCAGCAGGCAGAAAAGTTTGGAGTGGAGTTATATCAATTACCTGAGATGCCCGCTAATCTTGGCTTAAGCAGTGATGACACAGTCTATATCTCTCTGGATCTGGATGTTTTCGATCCTGCCTTTGTTCCAGGTATTTCCCATCATGAACCGGGCGGTCTATCAGTTAGGGACGTTATAGGTATCATTCACAATATCAATGCACCCATTATTGGTGCCGATGTGGTTGAATTGAATCCACGACGCGACCTTAACGGGATGACTGCGACGGTAGCGGCAAAAATGGTGAAAGAAATAGCTGGGAAAATGGTGGCGAACTAAAGTCGACTTGTCACTTCCCAGATAATCGAACTAATTGCAAAACCAATATAAACCAGAGAGGCAATGATCATCATGGTGGTTGCAGAAATTCCTGGCCTAACTGATTTAGGAAGATATCGCTTATTAAGATAAAGCAGCAATGGGACATATATTGCCATGGCAAAACCACCGAGGTAAGCAGCGTTAAAAATAAAACCTAGATCAGAGACACCGACGCGTTCCATAATAAAGGTGAGTAGACATCCAAGAATCATCCACCCACCACAGAAGATCATATACCACCATCCCACATTGCGTGAACGAGCCTTTGCCACATTAGTATAAATAATATCAGCGAAGGTGCGACTGACGCCGTCAAGTACGACCAGTTGAGTTCCAAAAAGGGTAGCAAATCCGACAATAAGGAAAATTACTTGGCCAGCATTTCCCCAAACTTCACCCAAGGCCACAGCTTCATCCCAAATGAGAGTGCCTGGTGCAGGAACAATTCCCTGGGGATGTAACACTGCCAAGGCACCGAACATGAAGAGAATTAATGTAACAGTATTAAGTGCCCAAAAGAACAGTATCTGATCTTTCTTGACATAATCCCACCAATCGGAAAATCTTTTCCTATTTTCAGGTGTATCCTCAAAACGAAATCCAACGGAGGGGATTGCTTCAATTTTACCTCTTATAGGATTAGTCATTTTAGCTATCCTACCTCCCATTCCAATATTTTTATCCCTTAAATAGAACCCATAGAAGAGATTGTATACTCCGCCGGCACCGGCAAACACCATTGCACTGAAAAGAACCTTTATTGAAATATTTGGATCACGGTAGCCAACTTTGAGCATTCCTTTACCCAGTTCTTTCCAGACATCAGCGGACCCGATTGCAATAACTACAGCAATAAGTCCAAGAGTAACAATAACGATTAGAGCCTCAACAGTTCGCTCTACAGACTGGTAAATGATGTTAGGACCAAACAATATAATTGCAATGAGTCCAAATGTGATAACTGTCCATAAAGTGTCTGAACCCAACCCTGTTGGGCCGACAATTAGTGCTTTCAGTGCAAGGCCCGAAGCCCTTGCCCAGCCTGGAGCAATGCTTCCAAGAGCAGTTAAAAGTATGAAAAGAGGTCCAAACCCGATCCAGATTCGGGAGAATCCCATAAACGGGGTCTCACCCGTAGCGATTGTCCACCGCCCAATTTCCATATTTATCCACAATTGAAGAAAAACACCCAGCACTGCTGCCCAAGCCATACTGGCTCCAAATTCCGCTATAATCCTTGGCCAGATAATAATTTCTCCAGCGCCTATGGAAAGCCCTACCAGGACGGCACCGGGACCAGCAAGTTTCCAAAAGGATTGTGTCCGTTTAGGGATGTCTGCTTTTTGTTGTTCAGCGATCATTTTTTCTGAGGACAATAAAGACCGAAAGAAAGAGGAGTAAGGGATCTATTCAAGAATAAGAGAATAATAGATCGAAAAGCAATTTCCCCCAGGCAAAAAGCAAAACGAACCAGCCCGCGATGAAAACTGATGATCTGTGTAAGAGTTTTGTATGATCGATAATCCGGATACCGCTGTGAAGATATCTTGAAGCTACAAATAGCCAAGCGAGGGACAGATCTAACGTGTCAACATTTCCCATCATGAAAAGAATACCAGTCCAGACGTAGAATAGAATAGGCAATTGAAATATGTTCTTATAGTGATCTCGTGCAGCTTGCAGATACTCCGGCCTGTCGCCTTCATAAGTCTTGAAAAAACCGTATTTGACATCCCATTTCTTTATGGCTCTTTTCTGTACTAAATAAAGGTGGGCGGTGACGAAAAATGTGAGGGCCGCCATGGCGATAAGAGGGTAGAGAATGAGGTTTGATTTCATTTCCCCGATGTCAGGTTGAAGAAATCAGTCCCTGGCGTTCAGCTTCTTTTCTAATGGGACCCCAGAAACCGATAGGACGAGACATGACGTAATAGGCGACTAGGTGATCCATATCTTCGGGTTCACTCATAAAGGTAACTGGCAGGTAAATTATTGCATTGAGCACAATTAATATCCAGAACTGGAGATAATCGGGCAAAGCAGGGATCACACCGAATCGGGGGAGGATCCAGACAACAAGCCAGCTGAGGCCGAGATTGGCCATCCATGCTGAGAGGTAACCCCAGGAATTGAATCGCCACCAGATCACCTGGAGGATATTCGGAAGCCAGACACCTGCCGCCATGATCCATAGGGCGAAAATGAGCCAGGCGGTAATCTCTTCACCTATAATGATACCGAAAACGAAAGAACCGAGGAGAATTACAAACGTGGAAATTCTGCCTACTTTTACCAGTATTGCCTCGGTGGCTTTTGGATTTACATAATGGTGATAAAAATCACGGGTGGCATACAAGGCTCCCAGGTTAAGGTGTGTAGAAACAGTGGAAAGGTGAATAGCAAGAACTCCAGCAAAAAGGAAACCGACGAGTCCCACCGGCAAATACTCAAATCCAATCCTGTACCATGCCATCTCATAGTCACCGCTCTTTGCGATGCCAGGATATAAGACAAAGAACCCAATGATAGCCGCTGCCCAAATGGAATTTCGGATCAGGACAAGGGCGGAACCTGCCCAAATGGCGTAAGAAGCATCCTTTACCGTTTTTGCCGATTGTATACGTTGTGCTTCAGGATACCAATCGATGGAGGTTCCCATGCCAAAACCGCCGATAAGGGCGATGATCATCATGGTGATGAACCAAGCTACCGGAAATTGTCCTTCGAACATACCTGTGAAGCTGAAAAAGTTTAACCGCCAGGACTGGCCATTAAAATGATGAGAGGCTACACGAGACCACGATGCACCGCCATTCACACTGGCATCTACGTTCAGACGCTTGTAAGAATCGTCAACGGCCCAAACAATGGTATATTTTTCTCCCGCCTGTAGTTCATTAATATTCGTTGGAAAAAGGATTTCACCGGTGTTTGTTTCTTTGGATTTAATTAAGGTTGTGGCGCGTGATTCTAGGCGAGACTGTGCATCTTGAGAAATCCGACTTGCGATAGCAAATGATTCACTATTTTGAGCAATAGGTTTACCAGTTTCAACATCGGAAACACGGATTATTGCCTGCTGATCTTTCCAGTCATTTGGAACTTCCCATTCAACGCTACTGTTGTAAGATCCAAGTTTTGAAATAATTTCATCGGGACCACCAGCAGCTACCACTCCCCAAATCGATACGATCACAATAATGAGAAAAGCAATAACACCTTGCTGAAAATCGGCCATGACCACGCCCCAATAACCCGATGACAGAACGTATATTGCCCCTAGTGTTGTGAAAACGAAGAGGCCTATCCAAATCTCCCAACCAAAAATCATTTGACACAGTTTTCCCATGGCGATACCTACCCATCCAAGGATGAACATATTCATAAACACCTGCCATCCGGCAAGCCATCCGCGTAGTAGCTCAGCGCCAAGGCCACCAAATCGGAGACCTTGCCACTCAGCCTGACTGTAAGCGAGAGATCGCCTGAATATTCTGGTAGAAACAAAAGCGCTAATGGCACACCATGCGGAGAAAAAGGCGTACCAAAGCCCTGCAAAACCATATTTGTAAACGACACCTGCCACCCAAATCGGGGTATCCGTAGCTGTGTGAGTGGCATACACGGAAGAGGCAGGTAGCCACCATGGCAATCCCCTACCCGCCAGAAAAAAATCGGATTGTGATCGTTTTCCCATCCGATAGAAATAAACACCAAAAAAGATCATCAGCGCCACAAAGAGCACGATCCAGAGCCAATCGAGGAACTGGAAAGTGATCATGTCTCTGAATCTTCCTGCTGGTTTCTGGCAAAGTATTTTATAAGTAGGTAAGTAAGGAAAAAAGAGAGGCACAGTATAATTGCGGGGATGATAACACCCAGGATGGGTGCTCCAATTCTGACAACTGTTACCGTCATGAAATTAGGTATCCTTGTGCTTATTCTTCTTGTAATGCAAGTAGGCGAAAATCATTCCTACGAATGAAGCCAGATAAGCGATGGACATACCTAATACCACAGCCAATCCCTGATTCATTTTTCAGTCTCCCATTTCTGGATATCTTCCAGCTGTCGGAGATAGTCCTTCTGCTTTTTTTCGTATTCACTAGAAATTTTTTTCAGTTTTGGATCAATAATCCATATCATAATTCCTGCTGAAACGATACCGAGAGCAAGGATAACGAAACCTACTGTAATGGTAAGAAAGGATAGGGCGGTTCCTATCACAAGAGCGATGTAGGATACTACTGAGAATATTATTGCCAACCAGTCTTCTTTATGCCAATCGTCGGCGTCGGCAGATGTCCATTCTCGTCTGATGAAGCTCATTTTAGGAGTGGGAAAGTATCGAGTAGTTTAAACACTACTTTATTCAATGACAACTTCATCCACGAATATCCAAGCTTTTCCACCAGCACCTGGATGCCAGTCAGGACAAGTTTTCACATTTTCAGCATAAATTTTGACATAGCGGATATCTTTACCCCCTATTGACTGGATAAAATCTTTTGTGAACGATCCATCTCTTTTCACTGAAACGTTGTGATTTCGGCGTTCTAGAGAAGTGAAGTTCGAACCATCAGTTGACACAGAGAAGACGACCGATTTGGGGAGCCAAATCCATGATGGATAACTCTGAAGGAATGTTGTTCTGATTTGATTCACATTTCTCAATTTTCCTAGATCAATCACAATATCGAAATCAACCGCATGAAATCCTTGCCATGAGCCCCAAGCATTAAGTGCCCCACGAACACCATCAAACAGACCATTATTCCCACCCGCTGTATAAAGAGGGCTGTATTGTTGTTTGTAGGCAACGGAGACTTTGTAAGGTATCTGTGTAAAAGTGACGTTTTCAATATAGCTTGGCAAATATTCAGGTTTGACTGCTAGGGCCTGGACTTGTGTTGTTTTGTTGAGTCGGATAGGAGTTTTGTAAATAGGCGATGTTACAGAGGGTTTTGAACCATCGATGGTATAGTGGATGGCTACTCCAGGGGTAGGCGTTGAAATGGAGACTGTCATTGTGTCAAGAAATCCCCGTTCTTTATAGTCAAAAACGGGATTCGCAACAATGTCCAGATTCATTGCTGACACGGGTCGCTGAGAACGATCAGTGGCCCAATTTTGATTAGGTCTATCACCCATTTTCAGATCCAGGGTGCCCCCGGCTGTAATAGTACTGTGTGACAGGTATGACTGATGCAAGGCAGTGCCACCCAAGGAAGCTTTTTGAATATATCGGTTCTCTGATGAAGCTTCCTGTGCTCGAATTGTGAACGAATTGCCATTTTGCATATGGATGGTTGCTTCATCGAAAATTGGTGTACCTAAAACATAAATATCTTCTCCCGGCGTGACAGGATAGAATCCAAGGGCACTGAAAACATACCACGCCGACATTTGGCCACAATCCTCATTTCCTGGCAGCCCATCTCTTCCAGTGTGGTAGAGGTTATCCATAATCTGACGGGTTATGTTTTGAGTTTTCCAAGGTTTGCCAGCATAGTTATAAAGATAAGCAAAATTGTGACTAGGTTCGTTTCCATGAGCGTATTGTCCTATGAGTCCGGTAATATCCGGTTGGTGTCTTCCAGAGAGATCTGTTGGAGCTGAGAACAAGTCATCCAATCGATCAATGAATTCTTTTTCGCCACCCATCATTTCCATCATTCCGGAGATATCGTGTGGAACAAAATATGTATACTGCCACGCATTGGCTTCCGTGTATGAAGATGTTACCGCAAAAGGATCGAAGGACGGCTCCCACCGGCCTCCCTTTTTTCCACGCATGAACTTTGTTTCACTATCAAACACCTGACGATAGTTCATTGCCCTTCGCATATAATTTTCACGGTCACGCAGTTTGTCAAGATTTTCCGCCATCTTGGCAATACACCAGTCGTCATAGGCGTATTCCAGTGTTTTGGACACACCCTCATTCTCACGATCGATGGGTATGTACCCTTTCTTCTTATAGAATTCAAGCCCCAAGTGATTGGCCTCAGCACTTGCCTTCATTGCGTTAAAAGCGGCTTCCACATCAAAATTGGTCAAACCTTTAGCGTACGCATCGACGATGACCGGAATTGAATGATAACCGATCATGGTTCCTGTTTCGTTGCCGGCCAGTTCCCAGACAGGGAGGAGGTCACCCTCTTCATACTTTACAAGAAGTGTTCTGACCAGTTCAGTAGCAATATCCGGATATAAGAGAACAAACAGGGGATGAGCAGCGCGAAACGTATCCCACAGTGAAAACACGGTATACATTGACCTGCTGGGAGGGAGTTGATGAATGTCCAAATCTGCACCGCGATATCTTCCATCTACATCATTGAATATGTTTGGAGCAATGAGGCTGTGGTAGAGGGCGGTATAGAAATTAGTCTTTTCACTATCAGTACCGCCCTTAACGGAAATAACAGATAACATTTCTTCCCACCGCGTGTTGGCTGATCGTCTTGCTTTATCAAAATCCCAACCCGGCAGTTCTTTTTCAAGATTTTGTCTTGCGCCTTCAATGTCGACAGCTGAGATGGCCACTTTCATTAATAATTGTGACTTCGCCGGAAGAATAAAGGAAGCAAATGTTTTCAAATTGAGACCTGCACTTTCATTCCCATCTTGCAGCACATTTCCATCTTTTAATATTCCCGTTGCTTCAAAAGAATTGGAAAATTGGGCCACAAAGAAGATGACCTGATCCTTTGCCCAACCTTTAGATCTGCGCATACCCACAATTTCACGATCATTTGTGATCTTTACCCACGATTCGGTAGTGCGATCACCAAGACCGTGCTTAAGATCGATGAGAATATGAGAAAGACCTTCTTTTGTAAATGTGTACCTGTGAAAGCCGACCCGCTCCGTCACTGTCATTTCAGCTTCGATCATATCATCTTCAAGGGTGACACGGTAGTAGCCAGGCTTTGCCTTCTCAGAAGAATGTGAAAAGCTTGATCTGTAACCAGTCTCAGGCTTTGTTTCTTCTCCTGGTTCCGAAAGAAGTTTTCCGGACATGGGGACCACCAAAATGTCACCATAATCGATTGCGCCCGTTCCTGAGAGATGGGTATGACTAAAGCCAAGAATTGTAGGATTCGAACTGTGGTATCCGGAACAGTTGTCCCATCCGTTCTGGCGGGTATCAGGGCTGAGCTGAACCATTCCGAAAGGCAAAGTTGCGCCTGGGAAAGTATGGCCCGTACCCGCGGTGCCTATAAATGGGTCAACATAATTCGTTAGATTGATTGGGTCATTTTGAAGACATCCCAAAAAAAGTAAAACAGTTATAACTGCAATTTTTTTTATTTTATTTATCAAGGGTATCAAATAAGCTTCGAATTTGAAAATGAGGGGGCTTCTTCCCCCCAGATTTTTTCGGTTGAAACTGAACCTTGACCGGTTCACCGGGAAACAGATTAAAAAAGTTATCTGAGAAAAAGCCTTCAATATCTATACTGGACAATTCCACACTTTTTACAAAGACATCCGATTGAAGTTGGAGATGGATCAATTCATTTTGAAAGGTTGTTTGAATCTCAATTTTGGGTTCAGTTAGTATTAAAGATTTAGATTTCACAAACAAATGATAGTTCTGATGAATGACTGCTCCCTTTTCTAACAGAATCATTTGAAGTATGGCACCCTCAGCAGTTACCTCAGATAGGAGGTCTATTTTGTCATACATGGCGATTATCTTCGGTTGGTCATTATCGGTTACTACCTGTATGGAATCTGCTAAATAGATTCCTTTCTCTGTGTTTCGTAACCGAATGATTGCTTCACCCTGAAAATTGTTAAGTCTTTCCGATATAACAGAGACCTCAATTGAATCACCATGATCGGAGGCAGATATAATGACTTCCCTATAGGCTCTTTCAATAGCAAAGTATCCAGCTTTACGTCTGCCGAAAAAATCGATAGTAGACCATGAAACAGTTGGCCAGCAATCAGCCAACTGCCAGTAAAGAGAACCCATGGTGGTTGGTTTGTTCCGCCGATGGGCCTCTGCGGCACGTTTTAGCGCATCGGCCTGAGCAAGCTGACTTAGATAGATGAAGGATTCAAAATCTTTTGCAGGTTTATACTCAAGGGAAATGTAGTGTTCGATCATATCATAACCATCAAAGCCTGGTTCAATCCACGGCATCTTGGAACGTTGCCGGGCGGTGAGGACTGGAGAGGAAAGCCCATTATTCCAGTGCTGTGGATCGAATTGTTTTACGGTTTCCAAGGAGGGTAGAGCCTGCAAGCCGTATTCGCTGATGAAACGACCTGCATTTGATTCATAGTGTGACAACGGCATTTGACCAAACCAGACACCCCACTCGTGCTGATCACCAGATGACCGGTTTTGGAGCTCATTTTTTTTACCGGAGGGAGATGAAGGCCAGTATGGTTTACCAGGATCAAAAGTTTCAACAGCAGTCGGGAGAATATTGTAGAACAGTTCTTCATAGGTTTCCCAGATAGCAACAGAATCATTGTCGGAGTGATTGTATTGTTTTTTCCAGCCCCATTCTCTCCAGCCCGTAAGGTTTTCATTATTTCCACACCATAAGGCCACCGATGGGTGATTTCGCAGTCGTTTTATATTATGTTCTGCCTCGAGGCGGATGTTTTCAAGATGATCTTTATTTCCAGGGACCATGCAGCAGGCGAACATGAAGTCTTGCCAGATCAAAATACCATTCTCATCACACAGCCGGTAAAAATCATCATTCTCATACACACCGCCTCCCCAGACACGGAGCATATTCATGTGTGCATGCTTGGCCGCGCTGATTAAATCTTCATAACTTTTGGTGGCTCTTGGATTGAAGAAATCTGGCGGAATGTAGTTGGCGCCTTTCATGAAGACCGGTTCACCATTAATACGAAAGTAAAAACTGGTTCCAACGTCATCTGGCTCTCTAATGAGCTCCAACGTCTTGACACCTATCCTTTCCTCTTTTGAATCAAGGATTTCACCTTTTGACAGGACTTCGGTGGTGATTTGATACAGGTTTTGTTCGCCAAGGCCGTTTGGCCACCACAGTTTGGGATTATCTATAATGAAGTCTACTGACAGGAAATTCATTCCTTTATTTAATTTAGTTTGCTTAGTTACCTCTCCTGCTATTTTAGAGTTGAGGGCAATATGTGCGTCAATTTGCATCTCCTTAGCTGCCTCAATTTCTAGATGGGCTGAGTAATGAGCATTTGCTTCAGTAAGTTTGTTGAGTTGATAGAAGACACTTCTTATTTTTACACTGCTCCATCCACTTAATACAATTGGACGCCAGATTCCCGACGTCACTAGTCGAGGTCCCCAATCCCAACCGTAGTGATACTGTGCCTTTCGTGTGTGGACACTGGTTTGATATCCAACGGGTTTAGGCTCATTAGAAGTTGGGATGAGATAAGGGGAGGTTTCAAGTTTTCTTTGGCCAACTCTAACAGGGGAATGAAAGTGAATACGTAATTCATTTTCCCCTTCACGCAAGATTTTCTTACAAGCAACTCGCCATGCTCGGAACATGTTATCTGCTTTCAGAATGGGTTGTTCATTGAGATAAACATCGGCATAAGTGTCGAGACCGTCGAATTCAAGCTCTATGACATCATTTCCCATAAGCTCCCGGTCAACGAAAAAAATTGTCTTATATTCCCAATTTTTATCCTCAATCCATTGTAAATCCTCCTCGTTGTTGCCGAGGAATGGATCATTTATAAGATTATTATTAAGAAGATCAGTATGAACAGTGCCAGGGACTGTTGCCGGAAACCAATCTGAAGAATTCGACTCTCTGAACAACCAGCCTTCCGTAAGCGTGATCTCTGTTGGCAAGTTCTCAGCGTTATTGCATCCGAGTTGAAAAGATAATGCGGCGACTAATAAAATTAGGGGAAGGTGTTTCATTAAACTGGTGAGTCTAACATCAATAGTAGCTTTCTTCAAAGCGGAGTCCCCTCTCACACAAGTGCTGATTCCAAACGTATTTTATTCTGTCCGGCTCAATGGTTAGCTTGTATTTTCCTATTCGCAATAGAGTCTAAATATGTTAATGAGAAGAGCAAAAATGAAAAAGTGGGTTCTTCCGCTGATCTTATTTTATTTCTTTTTCTTTGAAAGCTGTGCACCGCCATCCTCTGCCAAAGAGGACCTCTCTCTGGCGGCACCACAGAAAGTTGCCAGATCCAGAAATGGTGTTGTTACCACGGCTCATCCTCTAGCGACTGAGGCAGGCGTAGCCATGTTGGAGCAGGGAGGCAATGCCGTAGATGCAGCAGTAGCTGCTGCCTATGCTCTGGCTGTGGTGGAGCCGAGCATGAGTGGCATTGGTGGAAGGGCACAAATTCTTATCCATACTACTGAGGGAGAGATTCACGGAATTGATGCCACGACACAGGCTCCTTTATCCTACGATCACGTTACTGCACCAAAAGCAAGATACGGTTATCCCACGGTTGGTGTTCCAGGGGTAGTGGCTGGTTTGGATAAAGCACTTAAATCCTATGGTTCGCTGCCTAGGGCAATAGTAATGGGACCAGCGATAAAATATGCAAAAGAAGGAACACCTATTCTTCCAGGGGAAGTATTTCGACGTAAGTGGGTAGTTAATCAGTTAAATGAATTTGAGGGGACCAGGCGCCATTATCTTAAGAAGGATGGAACCGTCCATGATCCCTGGGAGATCATGAAGCAAGAAGATTTGGCAAAGGTTCTGCAGGCCATTTCCGATGAAGGCTCTACTCAGTTTTACAGGGGGTGGATCGCTGAAAGAATGGTCGATGATATTCAGCGAAACGGTGGTGTTCTTACCATGGAATCTCTCGCCGAGTACAGGGCTGAGGATTCTCACATTGTTAGAGGCAGCTACCGAGGATATGATCTGGCCGCTCTTTGGTTGCCTTCCTATGGTGCTATCACTATAGAAGCACTTCATATCATGGAGGAATTCCCCGACTCACTTTTTGATGATGCTGACTGGGCGCGGGTAATTTATCACGCCATTTCAGCCGCGTACCTGGATCGTGACGGAGATCTGCCTATAGAAGATGCGAATCGTCTCACATCAAAGGCGTGGGCTCAAAAGCGAGCTCTTGAGACTGGATTACTTTCATCAAAGGCGTTTCCATCTGAGCCTTCAGCCACAGGACTTCCTCCGGCATGGACAGAACCGGTCGGTCATACCTCCCATTTAACCGTAGTTGACCGTAACGGAATGGTAGTGGCTTTGACTCAGACATTAGGCCCCGCCATGGGCTCAAAGGTTGCAACTCCGGGGCTTGGCTTTATTTATGCCGCAACCCTAGGCGGATACTTAGGGGAAATGAAGGCTGGGCAGCGGGCGGCATCACACATTTCGCCTCTTATTGTGATGAAAGATGGTAAACCAATTCTGGCTCTGGGTGCAGCGGGTGGTTCAAGAATACCCTCTGCAGTGGTAGCCATCACAAGCCGTGTTATAGATCAAGGCTATTCTTTGGATAAAGCTCTGGCTCTTCCACGAGTCCATCCTCTCGAACATGGAATTGATCTAGAATGGACTGGTGACAGTGGTTGGTCACATCAAGACAGTAGCTATCTTGCTGGATTGAACTACAATGTATTTATGAAACGGCGCCCCGGTATGTTCGGGAGGTCAAATGCTGTAATGCTGGATACGTTGACTGGAGAATGGCTAGGAGTCTCGGATCCCGATTGGGAAGGGTCTGCTGACTCACCCAAAAATTAGTTTACTTTGCGAAAATCCTGGCTACGTCTACACCGTGACAGGAATTACATCCTCCCATTGAAATGCTGAAAGAAACTGGCATGTGAAGCTCACCCTCTTTACTAACAATAGTAGGATAAAGAGAGCCGAAATCCCCATCACCAAACCCTCCTATCATCCTCTTGGTAGTATAAAAGTTTCCGTTTCCGTCAACTTCCAAAATTGCAACAGGGGTACCCAATCTATTTTTTCCCGGGTATAGTTTTATTTTGAGATTTGGATATGGGGTTTCACCATCAGGTTTGTAAACACTACCTGCCACCACAAAAATACCTCTGCCGGCACCTTCAATGGAGTGACATGTAAGGCAATCTTTTCCTGCGTTGTGACTTATTACAGCACCCAACTTGCTTACCTTAATTTCACCTCCGTGGCAGACTGAATTGTTGCATTTTGCTTCCGGCATGTGCTGCATTAGATTTTTTCTTTCACTATTATTCTCTTCTTCATTTGACAATATTCTGCCTGATTCATCACAAGCATTTAACATAATTAACGCTAGAAGGATTAATAGGTTATGAAAGTTTAAATGAAGTTTTTTTTGCAATTGTTTTCTTGAAGATATTTTATTATCTGAACACAGTGAAAATCTAGCCAAAAGGTATGTTAAAGCACATTTTTTACTGATAGTTAAGTCAAAAAAATCTTATTTCATTAATAAATCTAATTCTTCTTTCAATTCTTTGAAGCGATCATAGGCGTCTTTCCCAGGCAGCTGGTCAGCTTGATCTATCATTGATGCAAGGTATTGAATTTGATCAACAAGCATGGGTTGAGGATAAGGTCCATCATCTGTAACAAGCATACGGTAAGATTCTGATGATTTGTCTGAAGATTTTTCTTCAGCGAGCCGCCTCGCGCTGGACAGAAGATCTCTTACTTGGAGTGCAAGCTTCTCCTGTTCAGACAGATCTTGAGTGGTGACGCCACTTTGCTTTATCCTTGGATCAGCCATTAGTTGAAAAGACTGTTTGTGTTCTTTACCATCAACAGTCATTCTGACAGTATAGCGACCCGCCGCCGCCATAGGGCCGTTTCGAAAGGCTCTTCTGGGATTTATGTCCCAAGCGCCTGCGTGACGAAGATCCCAGCGGAAACGGTGGGTTCCCGCACTTTTTTCAAGAGTAGTAATTCCGCCTCTCATAAAGAATCCAGTGGCCATATTCGTCTGGGCTTGTGAGTCCCCTGTTTCTGATGATGTACTGCTATATGATCTCACAATACTACCTCGGCTGTTAAGTATGTCTATTGTTACATCAACAGGTGGTTCATTCGCCAAAAAATAATCAATGATCACAGATGATGGTGGATAGTCAGGAACACCAGAGCGACCAAAACTACGATAGCGGTAACGGTGCGTATCCTTTGGTTTAAAGAGTGTGGTATAGCCTGTGTCGACAGACTTTTCCCATGTATGCAATGCGGAAATATCATCAAGAACCCAGAAAGAGCGCCCCATGGTGGATATGGCAAGATTATTACGGTAAACCTTAATGTCTGTTACCGGTGTAACCGGCAGATTTTGTTGAAATGCTCGCCAAGTTTCTCCGTCATCGAAAGACATAAACAGACCAAATTCTGTACCGGCATATAGGAGCCCTTTACGGTTAGGATCTTCTCGTACCACTCGGGTTGGATAATCAGCCGGTATTCCGTTTTTCCCGTTCGTAAGAAGAACCCAGCTTTTTCCATAGTTTTCTGTTTTATAAATATATGGTTTCCAGTCTCCCAGTTGGTAGCGGAGGACCGCGATATAAGCTTTTGATGCCTTGTGCGGCGATGGTTCTACAGCATCTACACGGCCGCCGGGAAGAAGATCTTTGGGTGTAACGTTTTTCCAATTCTTACCACTGTTCCGGGTAACATGGACGGGTCCATCATTGGCGCCTACCCATATGACGCCTTTTTTTAAGGCGGATTCACGAATAGCATAAATTGTGCTGTAATTTTCCTCACCAGTTATATCCCGTGTTATGGGTGATCCGGAGAAAACCTGCTTGTCCGGCTCAAAGGCGGTGAGATCGGGGGAAATGATCTCCCATGTTTCTCCATCATTAGTTGTTTTGTGCACAAACTGTGATGTGTGATAAACAGTATTCGGATTATGCGCGGAGACATGGATAGGTGACACCCGCTGGAAACGGAACTTCATGTCTTTGGGGTTATGTCCGTAAATGTTTGCTGCGCCGACATAATACCGTTTTTCCTGGCCGGTCCGCTTATCAAAGGTGCCAAACCTTCCTTTGCAGTTGGAGTAAACAATCCATGGTGCGCCGGGTTTAGGAACAGCGGGCCCCGTTTCACACCCGCCTACAGCCATCCAAAGGTTGATTCCCCCACCAGGCGCATTCAATGGCGGCAGACTGGGCACGGCGATAGTTGAATTATCCTGTTGGCCGGCATACAACCAGTACGGATACTGATCATCCACCTCAACCTGGTACAGCTCCGCCGTCGGTTGGTTGAATTGGGTTGTCCATGTTTTGCCTGAGTTGGTTGTTACATTAACACCACCATCGTTGGCTTGAACCCATAGGGAAGTGTCGGCTGGGTGGATCCAGATATCGTGATTGTCGCCGTGTGGTGTTGAAAGAATCCGCCACGTTTCACCGCCGTCGTCGGATCGCATGAACCGGTTGGCGTTAGAAAAAAGAATATCCGCGTTCAGCGGGTTGGATTCCAGATTTGCGTAATAGAAAGGCCTGTTCACCAGTTCCTTGCGGTCGCTGACTTGGCGGAAGGACTCGCTCCTGTCATCGGACCGATAAAGACCGCCGGAATCTCCTGGTGCCTCAACAATAGCTGATAGCCTGTTTGGATCAGCCGCTGAAACGGCCAGATCGATTTTTCCGATGAGCCCCTCCGGCAATCCGTTTCTTTTTAGTCTCCAAGTGTCACCTCCATCTGTGGACTTGTAAATACCTCCGTTCTCGCCACCACTGATGATTGTCCACGGCTTCCGCTCAGCCCGCCAAGCTGTGGCATAAACAGTATTGGGGTCATCTGGTGCAAACTCCAGGTCGGAAATACCCACCGTGTCAGCGATGAAAAGGACCTTTTTCCATGTCTTTCCGCCGTCTTCCGTCCTGAAAACACCGCGCTCTTCGTTTGGCTGAAAAGCCTGCCCGATGGCCGCCACAAATATAATTTCCGGGTTTGTGGGATGAACCTCAACAGCACCAACCTGACCAGTATTTTTCAGTCCCACATGTTGCCATGTTTCACCACTATCAGTTGATTTGTACATGCCTTTTCCAGTAATCACATTTGAGCGAAGCCCGTCTGAGCCAGTTCCGACATAAACCACTTCAGGATTGGATTGAACAACAGCAATTGCTCCAATGGATGGGGTAGCGAAATAACCGTCAGAGACGTTGTTCCAGGTTACACCAAAATCAGTGGTCTTCCAGACACCGCCGCCGGTGGCACCCATGTAAAAAGTTCCGGGATGTTTCACCACACCTTCCACGGCTGTAACACGGCCTCCTCGAGTGGGTCCAATATTTCGGTATTGGAATATATCAAATGGATTTCCGTTTTCGGCAGACAGAACGGCTATGAGCACGAACAAAACAGTTACTCTTTTCATGATTTAACCTACTTTTTCTTTTTAAGTATTCTCTAGAAACCCAGAGATGAAATAGCAATATAGCTATTGTCGACCTTAGCGATAAAAATTATGATTGATCTACTTCTTTATATATTTCCTTAACATCTGAGGACCTACTTCCGCCCCGTAAATGTTGCCCTGAGCATCAGCGGCGACTCCCTCAGCGCCGGTAGTGCTTGCATTGTCTGGGTCTGGTTCTGGATCGGGAATTAATGCTGTTACCCAGCCGTCTATGGCACTCCCAACTCGAATACCTCGTTTCCAACCTGGGTTATTGCCCCAAGTAGCATTCGATTCTGAATCAGCACTGTAGAGAATATTATTGGCATCAATGAAAAGACCACTGGGACGACCGAACTGAGTCCATGTAGAAATATGTTTTCCATCTTGATCAAAGATTTGTACTCTGCTGTTCCCTCTGTCTCCTACAAAAAGTCGGCCCTGGGAATCCATGGCAAGGGCATGGGGATCTCTGAATTCTCCGGCCTCAGCCCCGGTGGTACCCCATGTTTTTATAAAGCGGCCCTTACTGTCGAATTTAACGATACGGTTATTTCCTCCGGTACCATGCCCGTCTGCCACAAAAATATCGTTATTGGGTGCTATAAGAACATCGGAAGGACCATTGAATTCATATTTCCCGTCGCCGGCCACACCTTTTTCACCTAGACTCATGAGGAGTTTACCATCGGAGCTGAATTTATGTACCTGATGGCCCATGCCATTTTCGCCTTTGGCGTCGGTGACCCAGACGTTGTTATTTCTATCTACATGGATGCCGTGGGGCCAGACGAAAATATTCTCTCCGAAACTCTTCAGCAACTTTCCTGACGAGCTGAACAGTAGAATAGGCGGTTCATCTTTGCCGGCACAACTGTTCTCGCCACATCGCTCACCCACCCAAATATTTCCACTTCCATCGGTGGCGGGAAAAACTGCGCTGGTAGAGCCCCAGGTTCTTCCTTTCGGGAGTTTTCCCCAGACCCCTTCAACGGTACGGTATGGGTTGGGCTGGGCGGTCAGAAGAAGCGGGAGAATAAGCGTCCCGAAAGCAACTTGTTTTGTATTGGTCATCATTCCAACTCTTCCTCATCCTCATCGGGAAGGGCCAGTGCCACCAGTTCTGCTGGATGTCCGGGTGCAGCCACGGGCATGACAATATATTGTTTGCCGTTGTGCATATAGGTCATGGGAGGGTGATTAGTTTGTGCCGGGAGTTCGATCTCGGCCACTACCTCACCTGTTTTCTTGTCGTATGCCCGAAACCACGGATCACCGCCACGACCTTCACCGGAGAAAAGGAGCGTTTTAGTGATGACGAGGCCCGCGTGTGCCATATTACCGGTTTGAGGGAGGTCAACCCCTTCTAGCGCCGGATGCTCACTTAATGACTGGGGAGTATTCCCGTTGGGAATGTTCCACAGATGTTTGCCCGTGTTCATATCAATGGCAACTATCCTGCTGTAGGGTGGTTTCAGCAGCTGAAGGCCTTGGGGGCCCCGGATACCGCCGGGACCAAGAGATATATAGTTCATGCTGGACTTTTCTGGGTCATTCACCAGACGGATAACACTGTGTCTCTTTTCTGATGCAACATAGAAGATTCCAGTCTCAGGATCGACCACTGCCCCGCCGGGAATATTGGCGCCACCGTTGGCCCCCGGCATGACAAAGGTACCCTGTGTGCCGTCTTCTGGATCCTCCGCTAGCGAGGGGGGTGTAAAGATGGGACCCATACGGAACTTGGAGGCGAGCTCCACCGCCTGGGCCCGGAGCTCCGGCGTGAAATCAATCAACTCATCAACAGTAATCTCCTGTAGCTCGAAGGGCAGCGGCCAGGTGGGATATATCTGGGTGGGAGAGGTCTTTTCACCGGGGACATCGGACGCCGGCACATTCCTCTCTTCCATGGGCCAAACAGGTTTACCCGTCCTCCGGTCAAAAACATAAGCCCACCCCTGTTTTGTCGCCTGAACAATTGCCTTAATCTTTTTCCGTTTCACCCTGATGTCCAGAAGGTTTGGCGCCGTCGGCGTATCGTAGTTCCAGATATCGTGTTTAACGAACTGCTGGTGCCAGATTCTTTTCCCTGTTTTCACATTAAGTGCTACAAGAGCGGTGCCGTAGAGGTTGTCGCCGTGGCGATGACCGCCATAGTAGTCTCCCGTAGGGCAGTCAGTGGGGATGTAGACAATGTTCAGCTCCGGGTCCGCACTCAGAGGTGCCCAAGATGAGATATTGCCGGTGTAGGTCCAAGAGTCACCTTCCCACGTGTCATGTCCATATTCGCCCGGCTTCGGGATAACGTGAAATATCCACAGCTGCTTCCCGGTCCGGACATCATAACCGCGAATGTGTCCTGGAATGTTTTCCTTCTGTTTGGGGTAATAGCCTCGTCCGTGGGCGTTTCCCACAACGATGATGCCGTTGACCACGATGGGCGGCGAGCCGTGAGTAATGAGTCCGTATTTTGGATCGATCCCGTGGACCGGATCGACCTCGAATCCAAGGCCCTCTTGAAGATCGATGATACCACTGTTTCCAAATTCAGTTACTGGCTGGCCCGTGACGGCATCAAGAAGAACCATGTAGTACCCTGGGGTGACGACGATTATTCTGCCTTTTCCGTCAACTTCCGCATATGCCAGTCCACGGCCGGAGAATCGCCTGGGAGATTTCTCCCATCGGGGGTTATTCTTCATTCGCCACATCCAGAGTGTTTCTCCCGTACCGGCGTCGATGGCAATGGCGGCGCGCCGCTCCCCGGCAACTGTGTAAATCACACCCCCCACTTCAAGCGGTGTAGCACGAAAATAGAATTCTGGAATGGGACCGTAATTGGCGGAATACCAACGCCAGGCGATTTCAAGTTTCTGTACGTTATTTTTGTTGATTTGATCCAGTGCAGAGTAGCGGGTGCTTCCTGCATCTCCACCCCAGTAAGGCCAGTCGCCGTTAGGAGCACCATGCTGAGCTGAGACTGGAGTAACAATCAGCATGATGAAACTGAGCGACCAAAACATCAATCTTATTTTTAGGTCTTTTTTTTGTACCATATCGAATTATCCTTCATTATCGGATTTTTTAGTTGGTTTTGTCCATTTGAAAGGTCCTTCAATCCGGATCTGTTTAAGATCAGCAGATTTGCTACTCATCTTTTTATCACCTGGCGGGAATGAGTTTATTTTTAGTAGGAATGCAATGATGGCCGTATATTGACCAGGCTTCAAACTGCCTGGGTTTTCTGTCGGCATAGTTCTGCGAATAACCTTCAAAAAATCATGAATACTCGCACCCGCCCAACTATCCATATATGCCGGACCAGTGAACTGCTTGGGATGGTGGCACTTTAAGCAAGATTTTCTGTAGACTTGTAAACCGCGTTTTGCTTGTTCAATCGAGTAAACCCCATCTTTTACAGTCCTCATTTTTCCCCCACTTTCTTGAATTGCCATCAATAAAGTATTGGCAGGTGCTATGGCCAATACACTCAGGAAGAGCCATTTTATTTGGTTTGATAACCTCACGGTCAAACAGCGTGGCTAAGAGGGTCTATTTAAGGTGTTTGGAGACAGGTTTACGCCATCACATTCTTGAAGTCCTTGGCAAATTTCCGCATTTCGTTTGGTTTCGCCATGCTGAGACGGCACCAATCTTCAAATGGCGGAAAGGGACGCCCTACCTTGATCCCCTTTTCTTCCATCATAGCCTGAAATTCCTTAATGGGCTTTCCGGTGTGAAAGAAGATGAAGTTGCCTTCAGAATTGGCATACTTTCGTCCGGTCTGTTCAAGGACTTCGTAAACGGTTTGCTTTGCCTCAAGATTTTTCTCGCGGCTCATTTCCTGAAATGAATCATCCTCAAGGCTGGCCATGGCTGCACGGAGCCCCAAAATATTGATAGTACCTGTGTTAAGCGGCTCCAGTCTACTGATGATTTCAGGTTTGGCAACACCGTAACCGACTCGAATCCCGGCTAGGGCATGGATTTTGGAGAAGGTTCTAGTGACAATGACATTCAAGCCTTCTTTTACAAGGTAAACCATGGAACGGTAATCTTTATCCATCACATAGTCATTATAAGCTTCATCCACAAAAACCAGAGATTGGGATTCCATTTTTCTGCAAAACGGTTCCAATACGGGAGCGCCTGTGGCCACACCTGTAGGATTGTTGGGATTACAGATGTTGATCACTTTTGTATTTTGGTTAACCGCTTTTTCCAAACCGGTGAAATCGGGTGACATGTCATCCAAGACACGGATCCGGTGAACTTTTGCACCAAGGTTTTCCGCGTAGCGGTTCAATTGTTCATAGCCTGGATAATTTGCCACAACTTCTCCACCATCACTCAGGTAATGCAACGCAGTCACATTGAGGATTTCCCTTGATCCAGAACCAATAATAATTTGTTCCGGCGAGACACCTTCCTTCTTTGCAAGCATTTCTTTTAGTTCAAGTGAGGCTCCGAAATGAGCATAAAGATTTCCTTCTTCAAATGCCCGGGTCATGGCCATTCTGGCTGTTCTTGATGGCCCGTACGGATTCTCATTGAACATCATTCTGATGGGAGCGCGATTTCTCCTTGCGGTTGGTGTAGGTGATGCCATTACGCCGGGTCCCACTAATACGGTGCCTCCCAGCATTAGCCCACTTCGTCTCAGCCAGTCTCGACGTGTCAATACTTTTGTCATTTCTTTCTCCCTTAATGTATAAGTGTTGATTATTAGAGGTTAATCATTGGTGGGCACTTTGTCAACCTGGAAACAGAATCTTGCGACTGAGCTATTCAACGAATTGAACTTGCCAACTATAAAGGATACATTTGGCACCTTCAAATGGATTTAGCCAAAGCAAACACGTCTTAAATGTTAAAGGCATTCTCAAGTTTTTTTTCATTTACGCTTTTTCTTACCTCTTTATCATGGGGGTTTCAATCTGTAACTGGAAATCCAGTGGCTGACACGCTCCATTTTGAGCTCCGGCCTGTAACAGTAACAGCCTCACGTTTGGATGGGACCGATCTGAATGTTCCCGTAGCCGTTACCGTCTTGAGCCGTTACAGAATTCAGGGCGGCCAGCAGCAGTTGGTGCTTAATGAAGCACTAGCCGCCATACCGGGGCTCTACACCATGAACTCGGAAAATTTTGCTCAGGATATGCGAGTCTCCATCCGAGGCTTTGGGGCAAGAGCGGCATTTGGAATTCGGGGTATCAAGATTTTAGTAGACGGCATTCCGGAATCTACGCCGGACGGTCAGGCGCAAGTTGATAACATTGATCTCGGTTTCATCGACAGGATTGAGGTACTCCGCGGTCCAGTTTCTGCTCTTTATGGAAATGCTTCAGGTGGTGTCATCAGTTTTTCATCATCAGAACCACCTGAAGCATCTTATCTGGATATGAGGGTATCCACTGGCGATTTTGGTTTTCAACAGATTCAGCTGAAGGTGGGGCAGCAGCGAGGCCCATTCAGCTACATCATGAATTTTTCCCGCAATCAGGCAGACGGTTTCCGGGAACACAGTGCCATGAAAAACTCGGTGGTCAATGGGAAATTGCGCTGGGAAATAGATCCGAATTTGAGCTTTACTTTTCTGACCAACTATGCGGTAAATCCCCTGGCCAACGACCCTGGCGCGCTGACAAAGGATCAAGTTGTGGAGAACCGATCGTCAGCTCGTGACAGGAATGTTCAATACAATTCAGGCGAGTCGGTCTCCCAGTTTCGAATTGCTTTGGTGGCGGAGAAAAAGTTCTCGCCGCACCAGACACTTCAAACAAGGGCGTATTTTACAACACGCGACTTTGAGAACAGGCTTCCCTTTGAGAGTGGTGGACAGGTTCAGTTCAGTCGATTGTTTTCAGGAAGCGGTATTACCTATTTCAGCTCCGGTCTCATCTTGGGCATTCCATACAGATTATCAGCGGGGATGGATTTGGAAGATCAGCAGGATGATCGGCAACGTTTCAATAATCTGGAGGGCTTGCGGGGAGATAAAGTTCTGGATCAGCTTGAGCAGTTCCGGAGTATCGGTGCATTTGTGGAGGAAGAGCTTTCAATTAATAAAGTGACTAAAGTAACGGTGGGAGGACGATTCGACGGTATTGATGTCAGTGCCCAGGATGCATACCTGGAAGATGGTGATGCTTCCAGCGGCAGGACGTTCACAGCAGTGAGTCCTCTTTTAGGCGTGGTTTACACTTTGTCAACCGGAATCAATGTTTACAGCAACATTGCTACCAGTTTTGAAACGCCTACCCTGAATGAACTGTCAAACAATCCGGATGGAGGCGGTGGATTTAATGCCGATCTGAGGCCTCAACTCGCCACCAATTATGAAATAGGTATTAAGGGGCTTTTCAAAAAGCGTCTGAAGTACGAAATGGCTCTATTCAAAATTGATCTCAACGATGAGCTTGTACAGTATGAACTGAAGGACTTTCCTGGCCGCACATTTTACCGAAATGCTGGTAGTTCGAAAAGGGAGGGAGTAGAAATTGGACTGACGAGTTTCATAAGTAAGGGGCTAACTGGTTCTGCTGTTTATACGTTTTCTGATTTTACTTATCTTGATTTCAAAACTCTGGATGCAGTGAATGATGGCAAATTACTTCCCGGTATTCCAAAGCAGTTTGGTTATGGGGAACTGTCTTATGTCCACCCCTCAGGCTTCTACTCAAAGCTTCAGGCCCAATCCACTGGCGAGCTATATGCAGATGATGCTAATGAGGTTAAGGAGCAACCGTACTCGGTTTTTAATATCAGGGTTGGTTATCAGAAAAGATTTTCGGAATGGCTGTTCGAACCCTTCGCCGGTATAAATAATCTGTTTGATAAAAAGTATAATTCAAACGTCCGTCTGAACGCTTGGGGAGGCAGATACTTCGAACCGGCGTCTGGATTCCATATTTATGGGGGAGTCAGGGTCAGGATCGGGGGTTGACTAAAAGTCAACTCTTAACTTCAAAACTATTTTACCACTTTCCTGAACTTAAGCAGGTAGCGGTCCATCGTGTGGCGCCCTTCATCAAATCCCATGATGGAATGATCGTCGTTGGGGTTTCGAAGCATATCAGAGCTTCCTTCCAACGCAAAACCGTGAGCGGTGAATTCATCAATAACTACTTGTTCGTTCAGCCGGTGTGTCTCCTCGTCCCATCCGGGGCGATCGGTGGCCACATCCACAATGCCGATAACACCGCCGGGCTTCAGGGCGGCACTTAATTCAGCGATGAGTTGGTCGCGAGGCGGATCTGCATCGTGGTAATTCCGGATGGACACCATAACATCGATGGTGTTGGTTGGCAGATCGGCGGGGGTGTTGAATATTTCCACATTGGAAAGGCCGGAGTCAACAATGCGTGCTTCGATCTTGTCCAGCATCATATATCGTCCGCCGGCGTAGAACCCCATCATGCAATATACCTTTCCATCTTTTCCCATGAGACGGGAAAGGAGATGTGTATTGTATCCTCCACCTGGCCAGAGATCAGCCACTGTCATACCGGGTTCAATCCCCAAGAACGTGTAGACATCGATCGATTTCCGTTGTGCATCTTGTTCTTTCTCTTCAGAAGGGCGAGTGGGATCGTCAAGAACGGATAAATCAAGAGCAGCAGTATTTTTACTACATGATGAAATCAATATCATTCCGAGTAAGGACACCAAAACAGTTAAGTTTTTCATATTCTATTCCTTTTATTAAAGGATCATTGAGAACGTGTCGATAGAAAATTGTATGTAAAAACTGAAAATTGGTCTACTTATGTCGGTATACGATCCTTCCCCTGGTGAGATCATAGGGTGATATTTCAAGTGTGACGATATCACCAGGAAGAATCTTGATGAAGTATTTACGCATTTTTCCGGAGACGTAGGCAAGAACTTTATGGGGTTTATCCCCAATTTCTATCTCCACGCGGAACATTGAATTGGGTAACGCCTCCTTTATGGTACCATCAATGGTAATCGGTTTTTCTTTAGCCAATCAGCCCCCCTCTTTTTTTTTGCGGGACCGACGAGATTTGAACTCGCGACCTCCGGCTTGACAGGCCGGCGTTCTAACCAACTGAACTACGATCCCGAAAAATCAATTTTCAAG
>DTTI01000034.1 GCA_012964825.1 Candidatus Neomarinimicrobiota bacterium | reverse complement strand
TGGCTGAAGGATCCGAAACCTGATCTATCACAGGGGCGTCATTCACCGCTGTAACATTTACCGTTACGATAGCGGCGTCAGAATCGACAGTGCCATCGTTAACCTTGAAGGCAAAATTTCCGTGGATGTCTCCATTACCGTTTGAGGCGGAAACATAGATGACCCGGTGACTTCCGTCTGAAACTTGGGTTCCTGTTGAGGAGATGGCGTTTCCCCGGGTAGAACCGTTTGAGGTCTGATAGAGTGTTCCGTTACTTGGTAATGTGGTTATGGTATAGGTGAGGTCATCACCTTCATTATCAGTACCTGCCAGGGTAATGGTCTTATCCACGTCCTCAAGAGGAAAAGGAGACGCCACCGTCTGGGCTGTGGCTGTGGGTGCTGTGTTGCTGGCATAAAAGGGGAACTGAGATGACATGTGTCCCTGAGTACCAGAGCCCAATCCATACCAAACATGTATAGGTCCATTACTGGAGAAATAAATATCATCATCAGAAGTTTGACTTACAATGCGCCAGTATTTCCATGTTGCACTATTAATGCTTTGGGTGCCCATTGATGTCATGCCAAAACTGCTCGGACTGACTACTGAACTGTTTCCTCTCTTGATGGTAGTAGTCGCACTACTTTTTTCCATCAGAAACCAGGTATGCTTACTTCCACTAATTGCATCCTCAGGGTCACTAAAATAGGCATGATTGTAACCATCATCATCCACGTCGGAGCTTACAGGAGCCAATACAATGAAATCGAAATTGTTCTTCCCATTCTTATTCGATTCAGAAGCACCTTGATACCATACCATCACAGGTTTATTGGCAGCAATATATCTGAATTCATCATTATCCATGTCAACTTCAACGAATTCACCCTCATCAAGATCACTGTCAACTGAAGATCCATCTGCTGTTACTGAGGTATTGTCCTCGGTTGCAAGAACAATGGCGGCATTTCCACCGTTATTAGCGTCATGGTATGACACAGCAAAATAATCTTCACCCATTTTCTCTACCGGGACCAGTTGATCCATGCCAATGTCGCTACCATTAGAGGTGCCGCCTATAGAACCCATCCAGGTACCAGAGTTCACAACGATATCCTTGTCAGCGGTGATTTTTGTACCGATAATGTCGTTATCATAGGTGGCCTCACTGGAGGTCATGCCTAAGACATATGATTCTCCCTTATCAAGGGACTGTGACCATGAATTAGCATTCCCTCTGCTGTTCCAGTAGACGCCTGTTTTTGGATCAATGGTTACAGTTGTTCCATCTTCCGTGGCCATGATGGAAGCAAAGCTTGATTTGTCGTTTCCGGAAAAACCATTTTGCAAGAAGTGGGCAGAGTAAAATGTCTTTCCTTTTCCTTTGTCACCCTTTGAAGAAATCGTTGATGATTGAGATTGATTTTCTGTCTCAAGCTCCAATCGTACATAAAACTTCTTTGTTGTTGAGGTTAGGTAAAGCCCCTTGTCCTCATCGGAGGTACCAACAGCGTCCGCAAACAGGTAAGCAGGATGAGCACCCCCGTCAGCTATAGCGTATGCCCCTGGTGAGGTTTTGCTGATGCTAAGAGTAGTTAGTGTGTTCCCATTGGATTTTTTTACAGTTACGGTAAATGCACTGGTTTCCATGGTGGTTAGATGAAGTTTAAATCCACTGTCTTTTGGGCTTTGGTTTGATGAAGACGTATAGAGTGGTGGTAGATAGTGTTCCGTTGAATACTGGGCATACAGAGCGCCAGTGGAGAAAAGCAAGGTAAAGGAAAGTTGTTTTAGATAATTCTTATGCATAAGAACTACTTGTTGCAGCAATCCTCTGGCAATCCTGGGGGAGCACCGATGCCTTCTTCTTCAGCCGTCATTTCTGTGTAGGCATAGTAACCGGCACCGCCGCCTACGATGATTATTGGCACCAATAATGCGCCCAGGCCTCTTTTACATTTGTCAAGGCCGAAATTCACCACCAGCTCCCAGCTCATATTCTGGACCCTGTCGTAAAGATCCTTCTCGCTGCCAATAAAGTCAGTTGATACTTCACTCACAAGAACACCGTCGTCCAAATCAAGAAGCATAAGATCGAGGGTTCCACCCATGATCTTGCGTACAACAGTGCTCGAAATAGATACCTCGGTCCGGCGGTTTAAGGCATGGGCTATGTCTTGTTTTTGAGGAGTGTCGAGTGAATTGATATAATCTGAAGTCAGGATGTCACCCTCTTTTATGAACGGGTAGAGCCCCTCTTGCTGACTAGTGATTAAGGCCGGTCTTGTCTCGCCGTATCCCACCGCCCTTAACCGGTCGGGATCAACGCCGTTGTCAGTAAGCCATTTCATAACTGAATTTGCGCGTCGCTGAGAAAGGTCCAGGTTGTAGGCGTCAACGCCTCTTGTGTCTGTATGGGAAGAAAGCTCAAGGTTTATTTCCGAGTTGTCTTCCAGGAGACCCAGGAGATATAGCAGTTCGAACTGGGCCGACGGTTTTATCTTGTCACTGTTGAAGTCATAGAGAAGTTCTCTCATGACAATACCCCGGTCAGCTCCCAACAGATTCACACTATTGTCCAGGACAAAAGCGTGGGTGGCCTTCGTTTTTCCGATATCCTCAACTACGCAGTCAACGAACCGGCACTCCGTATTGTAGTAACGTTTTTTTATCTTGAGCCGTTTTTTAACCTTCCTTAGCTCTTTTGATAGTTTCTTGCTGATTTTTTTAGAGGTTCTTTTCGGGAGGTTATTTTGCAAAATATAGATGGTTGAATTACAGATATCTATATCCTGCTCCGATGTTTGCAACAAGTTGTCCAGGTTTTGCTCTTGTCCGTTAGCTGGAGACAGTGCAAGTATAAATGCACAGCAGGCGGACAGGATTATTAATCGGCAGGATCTCGTATTCAGTGACATGATGCTAGTTGAAATTTGTTAAATGTATTGTGAGTTCAGACCGCATAAATCCCCGGAGTAAAATTAGCCACAGTTACCATAATATTGGAAGCTCAGGTTGAAATCAGACTAAAATAAACTTATACACAGGAAAAAAATAATAGGCTTATTTCAACAGTAGCATCTTCCATGATGAAATTGGTAGTGCTGTTGAGGCGGTTAATTTTATGCCTGCAAAGCATGTTTATCAACTGGTTAAGCCAGCTTCAGCGCGTTCCCGATCTATGATCATCTCCATACGCTCCTGAAGTTTTATGAAGCCATCTTTTTTTCTAGCATTGGAAAGAATGGGATCTACAGTCCATGAAAGAAAATTGGTGTCATCAGCATATCCCCTGAAGCCGCTGTTTATTGCATCTTCAAGGCTGGCGACGGCTTTGTCTAGATCGTCCCGCATAGCATGAGTTCGAGCCAAGATAAAATATTGATGGTATGATTCAGCACCGGCGGCCAGTTCTTTCAATGCTTTCGACTCAATTTCTGAAAGGATTTTTTCAGTTTCGTCTGAATTACCCAGTTTTTTGTGGGCATAGGCCAGAAAGGATTTTATATGCTGGTTTGGGTTTGGGGTGGACAGAGCTTTTTCTCGGGCCTTTTCAAAATCGCTGGCCATGAGATGATAAAGGGACCAGAGACCGCTGATCCGGCCGTCATTTGGCCGGAGCTTAGCCAGTTCATCAAGAATGGTTTTAGCCTTATTTGAATTACCGCTGTTTAAATAATGGTGAAAGAGAAGGTTTCGGCATTCATAGGAATCTGGGATCTTCCTGATGCCTTCCATAGCTGTTTCCAGTCCAATTTGAACTTCATTTAGCATGAAGTAAGCGATGGCAATGCGCTCACTGGAGAACCTGTGGTTGGGGTTACTGGCACTAAATATTTTGAAATACTTTATGAATTGACTGATATCACCTAAATCATAATTTACAGTACCCACATTACCAATAGCCTCGGTGTAGCCTGGCTTAAGTTCGATGGCTTTCATGTTCAGTTTCAGCGCCTCGGTCTTCTTGTCGCTAAAATGTGCCAGAAGGGCTTTTGCTTTATAACCTTCAGCCAGTTCGGGATTCTGTTTCAAGGCCTCGTTTACAGCGGTATAACCCAGGTCACTAAATGTTGGATCTTTTGTCCTGTAGAATATCTGGGCATATGCGTTACCCAGGCCTGCATAGGCAAGAGAATATGAAGGGTCTATCTCCAGGGCCTGGCTAAAAAATTTCACTGATTCTCTAAAACCTTCCATGGTGTAGGAATAATACTGTTCTTTTCCTTTGAGGTAATAGTCATAGGCCTGTGTATCTGTGGTAGGAGTGGACGCCAGCTTTTCCTGAACCTTTGTTGAAAGTTTTGCTTCAAGGGAGGCGGCGATGTTTTGGGCGATATCAGTCTGAACGGCAAAGATATCATCAAGTTTTTTGTCATAGGTCTGAGTCCAGAGGTGATCATCTGATTTTATGTCAATGAGCTGCGTCACCACACGGACTTGATCACCCGCTCTCCTAACGGAGCCTTCCAGGATGGTGTTCACGTTCAGCTCTTTTGCTATTTCCACAACAGTTTTATTTGTCCCTTTGTACTGAAGTATGGAAGTCCTGGCGATGACCCTCAACCCCTCTATCTCAGCCAGATGACTGATGATATCTTCCGTGATTCCATCTGAGAAATAATCACTCCCCGATGCATCAGAGAGATTTTGAAATGGAAGTACAGCAATGGAACGTGACCGACTCGGATCACCACCAATTTCTTCACTCGAGCTGATATAGGACCCAATCATGAAGGCCAGTACAACGACCAGGAGTCCGCCCAGGGCAATGGGCATTATATTCTGTTTTTTCTTGCTGGTCTTTTGAGGTGTTGGTTGACTTTGCTTACCGCGACGGTCCTTATTCTCGGGATAGTCTTGGCCTGAACTTTGCCGCCGGTCCTCCCAGGGGAGGATGACCTTGTAGACCTCCGGGCTGTAGGTAATATTCTTCAGTTCCTTTTTACCGATGGAGCGGAAATTCATTTCTGTTTTATTCATAACCTGGCGGTAGACATCTTCCGTAATACAGATACCACCTGCATCAGCAAAAGGCTCAATTCGTGAAGCAATGTTTACACCGTCTCCATAAGCGTCATTATCCTTGACTTCAACATCACCCAGGTGGATCCCGATACGTAGGTTGATCCTCTGACTGAACTGACGGGTGGAATTAAACTCTACCAGGGTCTCCTGAATATTGACGCCGCAATTCAATGCAATCAGAATACTGTCAAACTGTGCAAAGAAGGCGTCACCGATTGTTTTGATCTGCCGACCGCCATGGTCCTTCAGGATCTTATTGACGATCTCTTGCTGATCTTCAAGAAGTTGAAGAGTGCCCGCCTCATCCTTTTGCATGAGTTCAGAATAATTCACCATGTCCGTGAACATGATGGCGGCAAGCCTTCGTTCGCTATGTTCTTGAGGTGTCAAACTAATGTTCCTTACTAAAAAAGATTCTCGGAGAAAGTACATCCTTTTTTGACGCGAGGAAATGCCTTTAGGCCTGAAATTTGGAATCCCCTCTGAACATTTTTCCTATTTAACCAGTCTATTATAATTGAGGAGTAGTTTCTCAAGACTACATGATTACTGCGCGAATTTCAGGAAGAACATAGCTGATCGGTGCCGGTAGTCAGTTGTCTGATCACTATATATAACTAAGTCCTGTCCTTGGATTTGAAGTGAAGTAAATTCCAGTGAAATGTTCGTCGACTATGCAAAAATCAAGGTTTCGGCCGGAAATGGCGGTAACGGCTGTGTAAGCTTCCGGCGGGAGAAGTATCTTCCCAAGGGTGGTCCTGATGGAGGTAACGGAGGAAAAGGAGGTGATGTTATTTTCAGGGTGGATAGCCAGCTCCATACACTTCAGGATATAAAGTACAGAAAGTCCTATGGAGCCGGCAGCGGAGGCGCCGGCTCCAGCAGCCGGAAAACAGGCCCTAATGGTGAGGATGTGATTATACCCGTGCCGCCGGGTACTGTCCTAAAAAAAGCGGGGGAGAAGCACATAATTGCCGATTTGGTGGATGATGGTGATGAGTTTCGGGGAGCTGAAGGCGGCTTCGGCGGAAGGGGCAACTCTGAATTTGCCACATCCACTCATCAGACACCTCGGGAGTCAGAACCGGGAAAACCGGGAAAAGAATTCATCTATGAACTAGAGCTGAAACTGCTGGCTGATGTGGGGCTGGTTGGTCTCCCCAACGCCGGGAAGTCCACACTCCTCTCCAAACTGTCCGCCGCCCGACCGAAGATTGCCGACTATCCGTTCACCACACTGGAACCCCATCTGGGCATTGTGAAATACGGTGATTTCGATTCTTTTGTCATGGTGGATATTCCTGGCCTCATTGAGGGTGCCAGTGAGGGGAAAGGGATGGGGATTCGCTTTCTCCGGCACATTGAGCGGACGTCGATCCTGGCTCTCCTTATCGATATTACTGACGAGGATCCGGATGCTACAGTCTCCACCCTCCTGGATGAGTTGAAGAACCATAACAAAGCACTACTGGATCGTCCTCGGCTCATGGTTTTCACCAAGCGGGACCTTCTTCCAGCGGATGCTGAAACACCTAAACTGAAGAACGGTGAAGCCACAGCCTTCATATCCAGTGTAACAGGGGAGGGGTTGTCTGAACTGGTTCCCCGACTGGCTGAACTTTGTTATGGAGGGACTGATCAGCCAGACTCTGATGGAACTTGAGCTGAAAGGCACCGTTATTCAGGTTTCTAGTAAACACTATGTTCGTGCGTATAAGGAGAAGGCAGATTAAATTTCTTGACTCGAGAAGATGAGTACTGAAATAGATAAGAATAATAGGTGGTCTGCCGTTCAGGAAATTCTGGATGGAGCGGAGAATATAATTATGTCCACCCATATGAACCCCGATGGGGACGGCCTTGGCTCCCAGCTTGCCATGGCAGACTACTTGGAAAGCAAGGGTAAAAAATTCACTATCCTCAATCCGTCGCCCGTCCCTGAGGACCTCTACTTTCTTTCGGAATATGCCGATTTTCGCCACTATGACAGGCAGACCCAAAAGCACATATTGGCCGCCGCTGACTTGGCCATCATCTTTGATATTGGGGATTATAATCGACTGGGCCACCTGGGGGAAGATCTGGAAGAATTAGGTATTAAACTTCTTTCCATTGATCACCACCCCCACCAGGAGCCGAACGGTTTTTCCCATTCTGTCCACGATGTCACCGCCTGCGCTACGGGTTACCTTATTTACGATTTTTTGAAATATGCCAACGGTTCCATGGAGACTATTTCCCTTAAGGCGGCCGAAGGGCTTTACGTTGCACTAATGACTGACACCGGTTCCTTCAGATTCAACAACACCGATGCCGCGGCCCACGAAATGGCGGGTGAATTGATCCGGTTCGGCGTCAGGCCGTATGAGCTTTATCAGCAAGTCTACGAGTCCGCGCCTGTGGAAAAGGTGAAGCTTCTAGGCGCTGTGCTGGAAAATATTCATCTTTCAGCCGGTGGAAAACTGGCATGGTTTATAGTTACCAGAGAGATGATCAAAGAAGCCGGCGCCTCCAGCACACATGTGGGCGGTTTTACCGATACGGTTCGGTCCGTTAAAGGTGTGGAAGTGGCTGTTATGCTCCACGAAATTGCAGATAACAAAACAAGATTGAATTTTCGCTCAAAAGGGAGGGTGAAGATTGATGATTTGGCACGACAGTTTGGTGGTGGTGGTCACCCATTCGCCGCCGGTGCTGTTGTGCGTCAGACCATGGACACCACCAGAGAGGCTATTATCCCCGCCACTGCCACTGAAATAAAAAAACAGCTGAGTGAAGGAAGCCAACTATGAAAATCACCATTGCTGGAGATGCGGGTTACTGTTTCGGTGTCCGGGATGCTGTGAACCTGGCCTACGAAAGTGCAGAGAAAGACGGGAAAGTCTACATGCTGGGAGACATTGTCCATAATGAACAGGTTGTAGCTGACCTCGCCCAGGCAGGGACCAAGGTGGTAGAAACTCTGGATGAGATTCCTGATGATAAGCCTGTCCTTTTCCGTGCCCACGGTACAGCCACCAGGGTGTGGGACGAGGCTGGTGAAAAAGGGCTCAACATTATTGATGCCACATGTCCTCTGGTTCAGGAAATACATGACGAAGTGAAAAAGCTTGAGAAGGACGGCCGGCAGATCATAATCATCGGTGACCACGGACATGATGAGGTGGTGGGGATTGAGAGCCATGCCAATAATCCCCTTGTTTTAGCCACCCCAGAAGAAGCCCGTGCCCTCCGGAAAATGAAACGGGTCGGGGTGGTGAGCCAGTCTACACAGACTATTGAGAATGTTAAGGAGATCATCAATATTCTCATGACAAAAGTTTTCGATCTTCACTTTATCAACACCATCTGCTTTCCTACCAAGCGGAACCAGGAGCAGATTAAGGAACTTGCTGCTGATAGCGATGTCATGGTGATCATAGGTTCATTTACAAGTGCAAATTCAAAGCGCCTGACACAACTGGCGTTGGAGATCAACCCAAACACATACCAAGTGAATTCTGCTGAGAATTTGGACCCGGCCTGGTTTGACCAGGTGGAAAAGGTCGGTATATCTGCTGGTGCTTCCACACCTGATTACCTTATAGATCAGGTTCATGAAAGGATTAAGCAGTTCTCACTTGAAGAAGAGGAGGTGTACTAATAATGGAAAAAGGTTCATTTGAAGTAAAGGTCGGTCTGGCTGAAATGTTGAAGGGCGGCGTCATTATGGACGTTACCAATGCAGAACAGGCGAAGATTGCGGAAGATTCCGGCGCCGTATCTGTCATGGCGTTAGAGCGCATTCCCGCTGACATCCGCTCCGACGGCGGGATTGCTCGCATGTCCAGCCCGCAGGTGATCAAGGATATCCAGGAAACTGTCTCCATTCCAGTCATGGCGAAGTGCCGCATCGGCCATTTTGCCGAAGGGCAGGTGCTGGAATCTCTGGGTGTCGATTTTATTGATGAAAGTGAAGTGTTGACACCAGCGGACGAGTACAATCATATTGACAAACATGCCTTCAAGGTTCCTTATGTCTGCGGCTGCCGTAACCTTGGCGAAGCACTTCGGCGCATCGGAGAAGGTGCCGCCATGATCAGGACCAAAGGCGAAGCGGGCAGTGGGAATATTGTTGAAGCTGTTCGCCACATGCGGCAGGTTCAGAATGATATCAAATCGCTGACTGTCCTTGGCGATGATGAGATTATGGCGAGATCTAAAGATCTCGGTGCTCCTTACAGCCTGGTGAAACAGGTGGCCAAACTTGGAAAACTTCCTGTACCCAACTTTGCCGCCGGCGGAATCGCCACTCCGGCTGATGCGTCTCTTATGATGCAACTTGGGGCGGAAAGTGTTTTTGTAGGCTCGGGTATCTTTAAGTCTGAAGATCCAGCGGTGAGGGCGAAGGCTATTGTTGCATCGGTGACCTACTACAACGACCCGGCCAAACTGGCGGAGGTTTCATATGATCTCCAGAAAGCCATGAAAGGTCTGGATATGGCTGAGATTCCTGAAGGAGAGCGCCTCCAGGAGCGTGGCTGGTAGTGAAGCGAATCGGCGTCCTTGGTCTCCAGGGGGCGTATGCCAAACATTTTGCAGTTCTGAAACAACTGGATGTTCAGTCTGTGGATGTACGGAGACCTGAGGACCTTAAAGAGTGTTACGGTCTCATCATCCCCGGCGGTGAATCCACCACAATGACCAAGCTCATCAATGAGATTGATATGTATGACGCGCTACTCAACTTTGCCGCTGATCGGCCCGTGTTCGGTACCTGTGCGGGTATGATCCTCATGGCTACCAAAGTAGATGATGACCGTGTGGAGACACTGAACCTTATCCATATGGAAATTGAGCGGAACGCTTATGGACGACAGGTCGATTCCTTCATTGATAATCTGGATGTTACTACCAATGGTCAGGCCTTTTCCATGCGTGGTGTCTTTATCCGGGCACCAAGGATCAAGAACCTGGGTGAAGGTGTTGAGGTCCTAGCATCCGTTAATGATGAACCTGTCCTTGTTCAGGAAGGGCACCACATGGCCGCTGCGTTTCATCCCGAACTGACGGGAGAAACCCGGATTCATGACTACTTTACTACCCTGAAAGGGGAAATGTCACTTGCCTGAAAAAACCAGTATCTTGGAGAGGGTTGATTCACCCCATGACCTGAGGCAGCTGGATCGCACGGAACTCTCTTCCCTTTGCGATGATATTCGCCAGAACATCATCGATGTGGTTGAAGAGAAGGGAGGCCACTTTTCATCTCCCCTTGGTGTTGTTGATCTCACCGTGGCCCTTCACAGGGTTTTTGATACTCCGAAAGATTTACTCATCTGGGATGTGGGTCACCAGTGCTATCCCCACAAGATTATCACAGGACGCCGGGACAGCTTTGATACTTTACGCCAGGGTGACGGCATCAGCGGTTTCTGTAAGCGTGACGAAAGTGAGTATGACGTTTTTGGTGCTGGCCATGCCAGCACCTCCATTTCAGCTGCTTTGGGTATGGCCCGAGCCCGTGACCTGAAAGGGGAAAAACACCGCATTGTGGCCGTTATCGGTGATGGCGCCATGACAGGCGGTCTTGCTTACGAAGGGTTAAACAATGCTGGCGTACTCCCGAGTCAATTGTTGTTGGTGGTGAACGATAACAAAATGTCCATTTCACACACAGTCGGTGCCCTGTCCCACTACCTCACAAAGGTGGTGACAAATCCGCTCTACAACCGTGTGAGGGATAAGATCTGGGAATTGACAGGAATACTTCCGGGAATCCCTAAGAAAGTTCTCCGCCGAATAGCGCACACCATCCAGGAGGGTCTCAAGCATTTTCTTGTGCCGGGTATGATTTTCGAGGAGTTGGGAATCAGGTATTTCGGTCCCATCGATGGTCACAATATGGATGAAATGCTGGAGGCGTTTCAGAATTTGAAGGGTGTATCATATCCGGCAGTGGTCCATGTACTGACACGGAAAGGAATCGGCAAAGAAAAAGCTGAAGCCGATCCGCTGAAGTATTATTCTCTTTCCGGCAACGGTGACGGCCAGGCTAAAGAGCCTTCTATAGCGCCGGGATACAGCAAAGTTTTTGGTTCCATCGCTTGTCAGCTTGCCGAAGAAGATGAAGATGTTGTCAGCGTGGTGGCGGCCATGCGGGAGGGAACAGGCCTTGTTCCTTTTGCTGAAAAATATCCTGACAGATTCTTTGACAGCGGGATCGCCGAAGGCCACACCGTAACATTTGCCGGTGGTCTGGCTGCATCTGGGCTGAAGCCCATAGTGGCCATTTATTCTACATTTTTACAGCGCAGTTATGACATGATCATCCACGATATTGCTCTACAGAAACTGCCTGTCCTGTTCTGTCTGGACAGAGCCGGCGTTGTGGGACCGGACGGCCCTACCCATCACGGTGTGTTTGACCTCTCTTTTCTCAGGTTAATTCCCGGTATGGCCCTGGCGGCGCCGAAAGATGGTAATGAACTGCGAGATCTCATGTACACCGGACTGAACCATTGGCAAGGTCCTTTTGCGGTACGCTATCCGAAAGCTTCATCCATGGTTTTTGATGAATCGCTGGCACCGAAAGCTGTTGAAGTGGGCACGTGGGAAGTTTTGAAAGAAGGAAGCGACCTTATCGTCCTGGCTGTGGGCAGCATGGTGATAGAAGCACGGGATGCACTTGAAAAACAGAACATGGATTTTCAACTTGTGAATGCTCGTTTCGTTAAGCCCCTGGATGAAAGGATGCTGGATGAGATATGCGAACAATTTTCAACGGTGGTTACCATTGAGGAAGGGTCTCTTGAAGGTGGTTTTGGGTCAGCCGTTATGTCCGCTTTGAATAAAAGAAATTTTATCGGGAAAGTACGTCAGCTGGGTATTCCAGATGAGTTTGTTGAGCACGGTGATCGGCGGCGGCTGTTGAACGACCTCGGTCTCACAGCGGAGAAGATTGCTGAAACGGTGTCAGAACTGGCAGCCTCGGTCTCAACCATCCCCTAGCCTGAATATCAACATAGAATGAATTCTGCACTCCTTGCCGTTATAGGTTTGTCGGCCTTTTATCTGGGTTATCGCTTCTATTCCCGCTGGATCTCTGACCAGATATACAAAACTGATCCTGACTTAAAAGTCCCTGCTCATGAACTGAGGGACGATGTGGATTACGTTCCCACGAAAAAGCACATCCTTTTTGGTCATCATTTCACTTCCATCGCCGGTGCGGCGCCCATCATTGGTCCCTGCGTAGCCGCCTACTGGGGTTGGCTCCCGGCGTGCCTCTGGATTATCCTCGGAACCGTTTTTATGGGTGCTGTTCATGACTTTGGTGCGCTGATTGTGAGCGTTCGTGAAAAGGGGCGGAGCATCGCTGATGTGAGCAGCAAGCTCATGAGCGATAATGCCCGCATTATGTTCCTTCTGTTTGTCATGATGTTGGTGTGGTTGGTGCTGGCCGTTTTCGCTATGGCCATAGCCGATCTTTTTGTGGGTGTCCCCAGCACTGTTCTACCCATCAATATAGAGATCCTGCTGGCAATTGCTGTGGGGTGGCTCATTTACAAAAAAGGTGTAGATGCACTGGTGCCGTCTCTTGTAGCTCTTGGCCTGCTCTACTTCTTTGTCTGGGTTGGAACAAAAACACCCCTCAGTTTTGAGAGTCTGGGCATGTCACCGACCGATGCGTCGACCACTTGGGTGATTCTGCTGTTTATCTACTCGGCCATTGCAAGTCTCTTGCCTGTTTGGTTCCTCCTTCAACCGAGAGATTTTATTAACAGCCACCAACTTCTTGTTGGGCTCGGATTACTTTACGCAGGAATTTTCTATGTTCGGCCTCTAGTTGAGGCTCCGGCCATCAGGATGGTGGTGGACCACGGCGCACCGCCTATGATCCCGCTCCTGTTCGTCACAATCGCCTGTGGTGCCATCAGCGGCTTTCACGGCCTTGTTTCTTCGGGTACGACCTCCAAGCAGGTGAATCATGTGAACGATACACGCTTCATCGGCTACGGCGGTATGTTGGGGGAGGGGACTCTGGCCCTTGCATCCATGATTGCAGCGGTGGCGGGGATTTCCCTCGTGGCTGCCTGCACACTGCCCTCTCAAGGGCAGGTGGCGGATCTTTCCTGGGCCGTCTATTATGACAGCTGGGCCCATGCCAGCGGTAACAAGGCGTCTGCTTTTGTTCTGGGCGGAGGTGCCCTCATTCAGGAATTGGGCGTTCCGGCCGAATTGGCAAAAACACTTATGGCAGTTCTGGTTATTTCATTTGCCGCCACAACCCTGGACACTGCCACACGTATTCAGCGGTTCGTCCTGTCCGAACTTGGCAGTGCTGTGAATATCAAGCTGCTGACAAACAGGTACATTGGAACAGCTGTTGCTGTCCTGCCGGCCCTTGCTTTAACTCTATGGAATGTGACCGATCCATCCACCGGTGCGGCCAAACAGGCGGGATGGGTACTCTGGCCCATGTTTGGTGCCAGTAACCAGATGTTGGCTGGATTGACACTCATGGTGGTAACGCTCTACTTCTGGCAGCTGAAAAGGCCAATCTTGCCGGTACTTATTCCCATGATCTTAGTCATGACAGGAACACTTGTGTCTATCATCATAAATACCATAGATTTTTTCACGAATAACTGGCTTTTTTTCGGCCTAAACATGTTTCTGATTGTCCTTATTGTCTGGATGATCTACGAAGGAGTTCAAACTGTAACCAGATCCCGGGTGACCGGATCTAACTAAAATGTCCTCAAACGGGAACCACCAACTAGAATTCTTCTCTGAATCTGAGGCACGCTGGAAGAAGGAATCCTCTTCAAATGGAGAGCGTCAGTACAGCTTTGATACTCTAAGTGGTGAAGAGGTAGATGTGCTCTACTACCCGGAACAGCCCACCGGTGATTTCATGGATAAGATCAGTTTTCCCGGGCAATATCCTTACACAAGAGGCATCCACGCCAACATGTACCGTGGCAAGCTATGGACCATGCGGCAATTCTCAGGTTTCGGGACACCGAGGGAAACCAACGAAAGGTACCATTTTCTCATGAGGGAGGGTCAAATGGGTCTCTCCATAGCCTATGATATGCCCACCCTCATGGGCTACGATCCGGACCACCCCTTTTCCGAGGGAGAGGTGGGTAGATGCGGTGTTTCCGTCTGCTCTCTCAAAGATATGAAGACACTTTTTGACGGTATCAGCCTCGGTGATGTGAGCGTTTCCCAGACCATTAACGGTCCCTCCATCGTTTTGCTGGCTCTCTACATTGCCGTTGCTGAAGAACAGGGTATCCCTCTAAAGGATCTCCGTGGAACACTTCAAAACGATATCCTGAAAGAGTTCATTGCTCAGAAAGAATGGATCTACCCGCCCAGAGATCATATGAGGATTATTACAGACACTATTGAGTTTTGCACCAACGAAATGCCACAGTTCAATACTGTCTCCGTCAGCGGCTATCACATCCGGGAGGCAGGCTCCACCGCCGCTCAGGAACTTGCATTCACGCTGCTGGATGGATTCTGTTATGTTGAGCATGCCATCGAGCGCGGTATTGATATTGACAAGTTTGCTCCTAGACTCTCTTTTTTCTTCAACTCCCATCTTGATTTTTTGGAAGAAATCGCAAAGTTTAGGGCTGCGCGGCGAATCTGGGCCCGTCATATGAAAGAGAAATACGGTGCCAAGGATTCCCGCTCGTGGAAACTGCGTTTTCACACGCAGACAGCCGGCTGCAGCCTCACCGCCCAACAGCCGGAAGTCAATATTGCCCGCACCGCATTCCAGGCCATGGCCGGCGTCTTGGGCGGGACACAGTCCCTTCATACCAATTCCATGGATGAAACACTGGCCTTGCCTTCAAAAAAGGCTGCCGAGATTGCACTCAGGACCCAGCAGATTATTGCCTATGAAACAGGTGTGGCCAATGTTGTTGATCCTCTGGGAGGGTCTTGGTACATCGAATCACTCACTGATGAACTGGAGAAAGAGGCAAAAGAATATTTTGAGAAAGTGGAAAAAATGGGTGGTGTTATTCCGGCACTTGAGGAGGGATTTTTTCAGCGGGAGATTGCACGTGCCTCGTTTGACTATGAAAAGAAGGTGAATGAAAACAGCCGCATTGTGGTGGGGGTTAATGACTTCATTAAAGAAGATGAAGAAATAGAGATCCCTATTCTGGAGATCGGTCTGGAGGCCGAGGAAAAACAAAAAGCAGATTTGGTCAAGCTCCGTGAAAACCGTGACCAGGCAATGGTTGATGCTTGTCTCAATAGGGTGGAAGAGATTTCGCGCGAAGGCGGAAACTTGGTTCCGCCCATCGTGGAAGCTGCAAAAGCAGATGCCACCATGGGAGAAATTGTTGACGCCATGAAAAAAGTTTTTGGGGAGTGGACAGAAACGCCTGTTCTGTAATAAGAGTGACACATGAATAAGAAATTTGCAGCTGTCATCATTGCCATCGCTCTCCTGATGACTGTCTGGGTCGGCCTTGGTTTTAAAGGGAATGAACTTCCATATGTCACCATTCAGGAATTGACAATAAAAAAAGATAATAAACCCGGTAAGCGGTTTCGATTAGGCGGCAATGTAAAAGACGGTTCTATTGTCCGAAATAAGGATGATCCTCTCTCCCTTTCTTTTGTTCTGATACAGGAACAAAACCAGCTGCCTGTCAATTATCACAAAATCGTACCTGATATGTTCAAAAATGGGTCTGAAGTCATTGTGGAGGGTATCTACGACGGTGAAAAATTCTACGCGGACAATCTCATGACAAAGTGCGCCTCTCGCTATGAGGGCGACCTGAGGGAAACGGATACCTCCCTTTGATCCTGTTCTTCAATTCTATAGTATAAAGATATGCCACAATACGGTGCCTCACTTCTCAGTCTGAGTCTCGGCTTAGCCGTTGTCACCATTTTTCTCATCGTTCTTTTCCTTCGGCGGAGCGATGAGAGATTTTTCTTTGCGGCTCAGAGAACCAGCCTGAGCGTCTGCTTTCTTGTAGTACTGGCAACGGTAACGCTGCTGGCAAGTCTTTTGAAAAGCGATTTTGACATGGACTATGTGGCCAAGTACACCAGCCTGGGCACGCCTACCATCTACAAATTCACGGCAATCTGGGCGGGCCAGTCAGGATCGCTTTTGTTCTGGCTCTTTGTTCTCTGCTGCTATTCGGCTGTGGTCATATTTCAAAACAGGCACAGGCATGAGAAGCTCATGCCTTATGTCATCATAACACTCACCGTCATCCAGGCTTTCTTTTTGCTGCTGGTCAATTTTGTGGCTAATCCCTTTGCACCAGTTGAGGCTGACTTTGTGGTACAAGATGGACTGGGGCTCAATCCGCTGCTTCAAAATCCCGCCATGGCCATACACCCGCCCATGCTTTATCTAGGCTATGTGGGTTTCTCTGTTCCCTTTGCCTTTGCCATAGCGGCACTTTTTTCCCGGCAGTTGGACGCTGTCTGGGTACGCACCATCCGCCGGTGGACGCTGTTCACCTGGCTGGCCCTTGGAATCGGAGTCCTATTGGGAGGCTGGTGGGCCTACAATGAGCTGGGATGGGGTGGCTACTGGGCATGGGACCCTGTTGAAAATGCCTCCTTCATGCCTTGGTTGACGGGGACCGCTTTTATCCACAGTATCATTATTCAGGAAAAGAAAAATATGCTGAGAGTGTGGAACATGATCCTCATTCTGGTGACGTTTCTGCTCTGTATTTTCGGCACGTTTCTCACGCGCAGTGGTGTGGTCTCCTCAGTTCACTCTTTTACACAATCTTCCCTGGGCCCCATGTTTTTTGCGTTCGTCCTGCTCATTCTTGCTGTAAGTATTTATCTGATTATCACCAGACTCAATGATCTGAAAACCGAGAAGCGACTGGAATCGTTTGTTTCCAGAGAGAGCGGGTTTCTTTTTAATAATGTTATTTTTGTGAGTATATGTTTTGCTGTATTGTGGGGGACTGTATTCCCTATTATTTCTGAAGCAGTAACAGGAACTCAGATCACAGTGGGTGCGCCATTTTTCAATCAGATCACAATTCCCATCGGTCTTTTCCTGCTATTGCTGGCTGGCATTGGCCCGCTGCTGGCATGGCGGAGAACCTCCAAAGAGAGTTTGATCAGGAACTTCTCCATTCCTGTTCTTACAGGTCTTCTGGTAGTTATGGTGGTTCTGGTTTTGGGCATCCGGACCGTATATCCTGTGGTTACAGTTTTTCTTGCGGCCTTTGTGGCAGCCGCTATTTTGCTTGAATTCTGGCGGGGTATCAGTGTAAGAACCAGAAAGTTTGACGAGAGCCCATTTACTGCCTTCTTAAAGATGGTCTCAAAGAACAGGTCGCGCTACGGAGGGTATATCGTTCATATAGGGATTGTCTTTATGTTTGTGGGATTTATAGGAAAGGCCTTTGATGAAGATAAGGAATGGACCATGTCAGTGGGTGACGAAGTTCAACTGGCCGGCTATGATATACTTCTTGCCGATTTGAAAGAAGAGGAGAGACCGAATCACTATGCCTGGATTGCCACACTTGATGTGATCAAAGAGGGCAAAAATGTGGTTTCCCTGACCCCGGAGAAACGGATATATTTTCACCGCAATCCGAATCCTGACCGCCACCAGCCTCATAGCGAACTTTCGCTTCACTCCACATGGCGGGAGGACGTCTACTCTGTATTTGGCGGCATAGATCCGGAGAATGAACTGCTCACCATTAAGATTATGGTAAACCGCCTGGTTCGGTTTGTCTGGTTGGGGGGCTATTTCCTTCTTTTCGGGACCGTCATTGCTCTCTGGCCGAGCCGTGCATCAGGCAAGGGAAAATAAAATGTTCGCCGTCCTCATGATCGTCCTCACATTTGTTCTGGTCATCGGCTTTGCCGTCCAGCCACTCTTTGAAGTTAAAGGAAAAAATAGAACCGGTCATGGAGTGACAGTTGAAGCGCTGGCATTACGTAAACTTTCCCTCTATGAACAGATCAAGGAATTGGAGCTTGAATATGAAATGGGGAATGTCTCCTCTGATGATTTTCAGAGGAACAGGAACGAACTCAAGCGGGAAGTGTCAAATGTGTTGGAACAGATGAAATCCATCAATTTCGGCTAACTGATTCAAAAGTCAGTGCTCTTCATACAAAATGTCAGTAAACAGTTCGGCTACCGGCCGATTCTTCGGAAAGTTTCGCTTCAGATCAGGGATGGCGAATCGGTTGGAATGGCGGGGTCTAACGGCTCGGGAAAATCGACCCTTCTGCGAATCGTTGTGAGGGTGGTTTCCTGTGATGAGGGATCCGTTTCCTGGAACGGTGATTCCATCCTGAATGGTGGTGCGGACCAACGCCGTTCACTTCTTTATATCGGGCACGAGCCTGGATTTTACCCGCCTCTATCCGCCCAAGAAAATCTTGTGCTGCTAACCAGGCTTTATGGTCTGGATGTTACACAGGCTGATGTTGAATACAATTTAACGGAAGTGGGACTCGATCCCGGCAGAAGCGGTCCCATCAGGCAATTCTCCCGCGGGATGCTTCAGAGGCTGTCGCTGGCAAAAGCTTTGATCATTCCCTGGGAACTTCTCCTTCTTGACGAGCCCACCACCGGCCTTGACAGTGAGGGGAAGTCGACGCTTTCCAAATTGATCAACTCCTGGCGGGCAGAAGGCAGATCACTTTTACTTGTTTCCCATGATGAAGATTGGCTCACCTCAAACTGTGACCGGATGGTGGAGCTGAGTGGAGGGCGTCTTCAGACGACTGAAGGGAACGAGGCGAGATCCAAAAGTAATGGTTTTGCGGCGGAGGCCTGATGCTGGCGGTCCTTTTAAGAAAAGATCTTCTTATAGAGTTTCGGAGCCGAGAGATTCTCATCTCCATGGTTACATTCGGTGCGGCAGTTACACTGCTCTATGCCTTCGCTTTCCGGCCGTCCCCTCAATCCATGCAGACATTCGCTCCTGGATTAATGTGGATGATTTTCCTGTTTGTGAGCGTGCTGGCACTCCACCGTTCCCACAGTCTTGAAAAAGAGTTTGATGCTTTTTCAATGATTCTTTCCGCTCCTATTGAAAGGAGTATCCTCTTTGTCAGCAAGTGTCTCAGCGGATTCATTTTCTTAGTTGTTGCTCAGGTGATTCTTTTGCCGCTCTTTTTTCTTTTTCTTCAGCTGCCCCTTCCATCTAACTTGGGCCAGATGATGGCTGTTTTTCTGCTGGTGGACCTGGGAATCAGTGCCGCTGGCAGTCTCCTTTCCGGGACGGTTATGCGCGTCCGGGTAAATGAAATGCTCCTTCCACTGCTGCTCTTTCCTATGGTGACACCACTGCTTATCAGTGCAGTAAAGAGTACCGCCGCCATGATGGAGAATCAGCCGTTCAGCCAGTGGCAACTGTGGTTCCAGTTGATTGTAACCTTCGTCGTTGTTTATAGCCTTGTGGGTTATTTAATCTATGACTATGTGAGCGAGGAGTGATGGAGTCGTTTCATTCTAAACAGAGTTCCAAATTAATGGTCGGCGCTATAGCCGTTCTGTGGATTACAGTTCTCTATCTTGTGCTGAGTGTGACACGGATCGATCCCGAACAGCAGATGGCACAAAAGATCTTCTACTACCACGTACCGTCAGCATGGACGGCAGGAGTCGCTTATCTCCTTGTCATGATTGCCGCTGTTCTTTACCTCATGAAAAAAGATGAAAAGTTTGATCATCTCGGTCTTGCTGCGGCTGAATTGGGAACACTATTCTGCGCTCTTGTCCTGATTACAGGACCCATCTGGGCGAAACCCATTTGGGGCGCTCCCTGGAGTTGGGAGCCACGCCTCACCACTGTACTCATCATGTTCCTCATCTATATAGGATACTTTATGGTACGCAACTTCGGTGATGAGGGGGAAAGAACCCGAAGAATATCATCCGTCATAGGCATTGCAGCATTTTTTAATGTTCCCATCATCTATGTTTCAGTAAAGTTTTGGGCGGCTGATGCACAGCTCCACCCGCAGCCGGCCATGGGCCAGCAGTCTCCTGATGTCTTCTGGACATTTATGCTTTCACTTTTGGTTTTCACACTGTTGTTTGTTCATATGCTTCGATATAGAGTTCATATTCTGAAACTTCGCTCGAAAGTGCTGAAGATGCGATATGATGTATAAATACTTCGGCTTTTTTCTTACCGCTTTCTTGGTAATTTTCGTAGCTGTCTGTGGTTGGATTTACACCATCTATCGACAGGAGAAAGCACTTCTAAAGGAGCTAAAAAGTTTGAACGCTAATAAGAGTGAACTGGAATAGATATTATGTCTGAAAAAATTGTTCACATTGTAGGCACAGGAACCATCGGAGAACCTCTCATCGGTCTTCTCTCCGACTACAAGAAAGTGCTCGGTATAGATGAGGTCACTTTTCACAAGAATTCACCACTGACCTATGAGCGTGCTAAAGTGAAAGACCTTATGAAGCGCGGTGCAAAATTGGCCGTCTATAAGGAAAAACTGGACAGTTTCAAGGAGATTGGACTGGAGCCATCTTTCACCGCTGAAGAAGCCATCAAGAGTGCTTCTGTGGTCATAGACTGTACGCCGAGAGGGATCGGTCACGAGAATAAGCACAAGTATTACGAGAAGTTTGTAGATAACGGAAGGGGTTTTCTGGCGCAGGGAAGTGAACACGGTTTTGGTATTAAGTATGCTCGCGGTATCAATGATACCGCTCTGGTTAACAGTGATGAGCAGTTCGTGCAGATCGTTTCCTGCAATACACACAATATCGCAGCACTGACAAAATCAATTAGTATGGTTGACGATTCCGAAACTTTGGATGAAGGTCGGTTCGTCTGCATTCGCAGAGCCTCCGATATCAGCCAGACCAGTGCTTTTGTGCCAGCCCCCGAAGTGGGTAAACACGGTTCCGAAAAGTTTGGGACCCACCATGCTCGAGATGCATACGAACTGTTTCAGACCATTGATCGGATGCCGCATCTTTTTTCCTCAGCTATGAAAACTAATTCTCAATATATGCATGTCATCTGGTTCAATTTGGAGCTTAATGAAACTTTGACATTGAATGATGTAATTGATAGACTGGACGCCAATCCGCTCATTGCTCTTACTGAGAAAACCAGCTCCAGTTCTGTTTTCTCCTTTGGACGGGACCATGGCCACTTTGGAAGAATTCTTAACCAGACAGTTGTTTCTGTTCCCACCCTGGCTGTTCACGGTGGGACAGAGGTGGTGGGCTACTGCTTTACCCCTCAAGATGGGAACTCGCTTCTCAGTTCCATTGCTGCTGCAACATATTTTCTCTATCCTGACTCTTACAATGAGAAGATTCAAGGTCTGGACCACCTCTTCTTCTCTGAAGTTTAGTTACCACCTCTCAGTATCGCATATGGTCAGTCTCACCTCTGAAGCGTAACTTGTATTGATCAATGGAATTCGACTGAAAGGAAAGAAAAATGCCAAAGAAAGTTAAAGGAATCGAAATCCGGTTCAGAGAAGGCCTGCTTTCCTCTCAACTTATTGAGAAGGGATCTTCAGGACTACTTGCGGTGTCCGGCGGTGTCGATTCGGTGGTGATTGCCCATCTTTTTGCCCAAGTGCGTGAAAGTTTTAGGCTTACTCTTGCTGTTGCCCATTTCAATCACTCCCTCCGGGGTGAAGAATCGGATGCAGATGAGGCCTTTGTGAAAGATTGGGCGAAAGCGCTGGACCTGCCATTCTTCTCGGCTCAGTGGGTGTCTTCAGAGCTGAGTAACTGGGAAGAGAGGGCCAGGGAAGCGCGGTACGGTTTTCTGGACAAAACGTGCCAGCAATTGGGTTGTGACTGGATCGCCACGGCCCATCATGCTGACGATCAGGCCGAGACTCTCCTCATGCGACTCGTGGAAGGGAGTGGTTACCGTGGGTTGAGGGGGATCCCGGAGCGGAATGGGAAAGTTGTTCGGCCACTGCTAAAATTCACCAAGGCTGAACTCACCCAATACGCCAGTGAGAACGGACTCTCTTTTCGGGAAGACTCCTCAAACCAGGATACTCGCTTCCAAAGGAATAGAATTCGGGAAAATATTTTACCACAAATCCAAAAGTTGAACTCTCATTTTTCACAGACCGCCCAGAGAACCGTCTCCAACATGGTGGAGGTTGCGGAATGGGTGGATGGACATTTGCGTGACCTTTACGGGAAGGCCGTCTCAGTCTCTGAGAATGGCCTCATTCAAATTGATGAAAAGGAATTAAGGAAAGTCCCCCCACTTCTTCAGAAGGAACTGGTGAGGGAGGTGGTGAATGAGAATGATCTTCCCTGGCGTGGCCATGTTTGGGACGACCTTAGCCGTTTCCTTCAAAAGGCGACTGTAGGAGATATAATGGTTCTCCCAGACAACTGCAAAATTCTCAAAGATCGTCACCGGTTTCTCATCATGAGGGTAACAGGTGAAGGTGATCTCAACTCTTTTCATCTGGATACCGCCACCTCTGTCTCCTTAAAGGCGGGCGACCACATTTTCACCATGGACCTCACAACTGAGCCAACTTTTTCCTCTGAAAGTGAAACCGAGTTCATCGATTTTGACCAGCTTGATCATGGATCAATTCGACTTCGCCCCTGGCAAGCGGGTGACAGGATGGTACCTGTTGGTATGTCCGGACGAAAAAAGGTAAGCGATATCCTGGTAGATGCCAAAGTGGACAGATTTTCAAAGATGTCAAAGTACGTCCTTACATCTGCTCATAAGATCGTCTGGCTCTGTGGCCTTCGGCTGGATAACCGATTTAAAGTGACGTCCGCCACCGCCTCTGTGGCACGATTGAACTGGAGCCACATCGATGGACAGGGGGAACAGTGAGGGAGTTGCTTTCAGAACAAACCATTCGTGATCGCGTCTGTGAGATGGCTGCTGAAATATCAAAAGATTACAGCGATCGCACACCCATTTTTGTCGGCATCCTAAACGGCAGTTTCGTCTTTATGGCCGATCTACTGCGTGAATTGACAGAGGATTCTGAAGTTGATTTCTTAAAAGTTTCCAGCTATGAAGGCACCGAAACTTCCGGTACCGTTCACTTGCTTAAAGATATCTCAGCCGAGATTACCGGGCGGGACATTGTTATTGTGGAAGACATTATTGACTCCGGTTTAACCATAAACTTTATCGTTCGTAGACTGAAAGAGTCTGGTCCTTCGTCGGTGGCTGTGGCAACTTTGCTTTTCAAAAAAGAGGTTGCCCAACTAAATTTTGATCCTGATTACATTGGATTTACAATCCCTTCGGATTTTGTGGTTGGATATGGCTTGGATCATAATCAAAAAATGCGGAACCTCAAGAATATCTGTGTGTTGGATCAAGAGGATTTAACAGCGTGACAAAGAAGACTGACAAAAAAGACCATAGACCTCCCTCCCAGAACAAGCCTGGCGGCGAAAGTGAAAACAAGTTCCAGTGGAAACAAGCTGGGAAAACCTCTATTGTCTGGATTGTTATTCTTGTGTCAGTCATTTTCCTGTCGAACCTTTTTACTGCCAAGAACCGCAATGAAGTAGAGGTTCAATATTTTCAGTATAAAGATTTCCTCACATCAGGTGCCATTCTTGAGGCAGAAATCATTGAAAAAGAATTCCATGGAAAGCTTAAGGAGCCTGAAGAAGTCATTCGTGAAGGACAAAAAATTGGTGAGTTTACCCTGTTTGTGGTTACGCTGCCTTTTGTAAATGAGACAGTTCTGACCGAATGGGATCAATATGAAGTAAAGTACAGTTTTAGGGAGCGGAAGGTGGACTGGTTCAGCTATCTCTTGAGCATGGGACCGTGGTTGCTTCTTATTGTTTTCTGGATCTTTATTATGAAGCGGATGCAAGGCGGCATGGGTGGAGGTGGCCTATTCAATTTCGGCAGGAGCAAAGCCCGCCTGTGGGTGGAGGATAAGCCGAAGATCAATTTTGATAAAGTTGCCGGTTGTGAAGAGGCAAAACAGGAATTATATGAAATCATCACTTACCTGAAAAGTCCTGAGCGGTATCAAAAATTAGGTGGGCGCATTCCGAAGGGTGTTCTCTTGCTGGGTCCGCCCGGAACAGGGAAAACACTGCTTGCCCGCGCTGTAGCCGGAGAAGCGGGTGTACCGTTTTTCAGCCTCAGCGGTGCTGATTTTGTGGAGATGTTTGTTGGTGTTGGTGCATCTCGTGTTCGTGATCTATTTGAACAGGGAAAGAAGAACGCTCCCGCCATCATTTTCATTGATGAAATTGATGCTGTGGGCCGCCACAGAGGCGCCGGTCTGGGCGGCGGCCACGATGAACGTGAGCAGACCCTTAATGCACTCTTGGTGGAGATGGACGGCTTTGAGTCCACTACCAACGTCATTCTTATTGCTGCCACGAACCGCCCCGATGTGTTGGACAATGCTTTGTTGCGACCGGGCAGATTTGATCGACAGGTGGTTGTGGATATTCCCGACCTCCGCGGCAGAGAAGGAATTCTGAAAGTCCATACAGAAGAGACTCCCCTTTCGAAAGATGTAGATCTGAAAGTATTGGCCAAAGGAACGCCTGGCTTGGTAGGGGCTGACCTAGAAAATCTTGTAAATGAAGCTTCCTTACTGGCGGCCCGGGATGGAAAATCGAAAGTGTACATGGAAGACTTTGAGTCGGCCAAAGATAAAGTGATGATGGGTGTTGAGCGGAAAAGTATGATCATCAGCGATGAAGAGAAAAAATTGACGGCTTATCATGAGGCAGGTCATGCCCTTATGGCCAAACTTCTTCCCGAGGCCGATCCGGTCCATAAAGTATCCATCATACCTCGGGGGCGTGCCCTTGGTGTTACAGCTCAGCTGCCAATGGATGAGAAACATAACTATTCAGAATCTTACATCAAGGCTCGTTTGGGAGTGCTTCTGGGCGGTCGTGCTGCGGAACAGCTTATTTTTAATGAACTGACTACAGGAGGCGGGAATGACATTGAGGTGGCCACAGAAATGGCTCGAAAAATGGTGTGCGAGTGGGGGATGAGTGATCTCATAGGACCTCTTACATTTGGCAAAAAGAACGAAGAAATCTTTTTGGGGAGAGAAATCGCCACCCATCGCGATTACAGTGAAACTACTGCCAAGAAAATTGATAGGGAAGTTTCTCGAATTATTCGTGAGGCCGAAGAGGAAGCAACGAAACTGCTGAAAGACAACGAAAAACAGCTTCATCGCGTGGCTAAGGAACTACTGAAGTACGAAACTATTGATGGGAATGATCTAGACAAAATCATGGCTGGTAAACGCCTGAGGCGCCATCGTTCTAAATCAGCCAATGGTGCCAAAGAGAGTAAAGCCAAAAAATCCGTCTCTGATTCATCCAAAGAAAAAAAAGTGGCGGAAGAGTCCGCCTGAGAACCAACCTTCCCACATTTCCACTCAATAATGGAGTGGAATCAGATAACAGACAAATAATGGATCAGTTGATGCATAAGGAGCGGACGCTCCTTATGGGCGTATTGAACGTGACGCCTGACTCTTTCTCTGATGGCGGAGAATACTTCAGAATTGATGCGGCGGTGGACCGTGCTCTTCAGATGGCTAAAGAAGGCGCACAAATCATTGACATTGGCGGCGAATCGTCCCGACCGGGTGCTGAACCTGTTAGTGAGGAAGAGGAGCTGAATCGTGTATTACCTGTGGTTGAGGCGCTGGTATCAGAGGTAAATATTCCTATTTCCATCGATACCTATAAATCAATTGTGGCAAGATCTTGTCTGGAGGCAGGCGCCTCTATCGTGAATGACATTTCCGCTCTCCGTTTCGATGATGCCATAACGGAACTTGTTGCAGAGTATAATGCTTACGTTGTGTTGATGCATATGAAAGGGACGCCTCGGAACATGCAGAATTCACCTGATTACGGTGATGTCATGGGTGAGATAGAGGCATTTTTTGAAGAAAGGATCACCGCTGCCGAATCCGGTGGTATCGCCAGAGAGAGTATCATTCTCGATCCTGGTATAGGTTTCGGAAAAACCCCTTTTCACAATTTTACCATTTTGAGTCAGTTGGAGCGCTTTTCGAGTCTTGGATTGCCTCTTTTGGTCGGGCCGTCAAGGAAATCCTTTATCGGAATGACGTTGGACCTTCCGGAAAATGAGCGACTGGAAGGTACCGCTGCATCCGTCACCGCCGCCGTACTGAACGGAGCCAAGATTGTTCGTGTTCATGATGTAAAAGAAATGAAGCGCGTGATAACTATCGCCGATTCAATATCTGTTGTAGGGAGTGAAGCGTGACGCTCTTCAAGATCGGCTTCCTCACCATCACTGTACTCGACATTATCGATATCTTGCTGGTGACTTGGCTGTTCATCAAACTACATAACTATTTTCGAGGCACACGTGCAGGCCAGATGCTGGTGGGGCTCATCATCATTCTTCTCTCTTCTTTCATCTTTCGTGCAATTGGCATGAGCGGTATGACATGGATCGTGGATCAGGTCCAGACGGTATGGGTGGTGGCATTTGTCATACTTTTTCAGCCGGAGCTGCGGCGACTGTTGATATACGTCGGAACAACACGGTTTTTTCAACGATTGTTCCGTGTTGGAAGCTCCAACACCATTGATTCGGTTGTTGATGCCACTGCAAAGCTGAAAGAAAAAGGTTGGGGAGCCATCATTGTTCTCCAGAGGGATACGGGGCTTAAGCACATCAAGGAAGCAGGCACTCATGTCAAAGCTGAAATCAGTTCACCTCTGTTGTTATCAATTTTCAACCCCCAGTCTCCTTTGCATGATGGGGCCGTTATTATTCAAAACAATATTATCGAAGCGGCACAGTGCATTCTACCCCTGACAGAAAGTGAGATGATCGATCCGGACATGGGAACACGCCACAGGGCGGCCCTCGGCATCAGTGAAGAGACAGATGTTATTGCCATTGTGGTATCGGAGGAAAAGAAGCAGATTGCAGTAGCTGTCAATGGTGTTTTTCAATTGAATCTCGACGAATTTTCTCTGCGGCGCTTTCTGGATGAAAACCTCTTTCTCAACTTAGGTGAATGATTGAGATTCCATTAGAGCTACAGTAATTTCACACCTAATTCTTGGCGATATGGACCTTTCTGAACTCAAAGAGATATTTCAAAACCTCGACAAAAGATTTAATGATCTTCGGGGGTATCTTTGACTTGGCCTCTCAGGAGGACAAACTCTCCAAGCTTAAGCCCCAAACAGCCGCCGAAGATTTCTGGGACAATACCAATTCCGCACAGATTACTCTCAAGAAGATTTCTATGATAGAAAAAGAACTTGAGCTGTGGAATGACGCTCAGAGAAAAAAGGAAAATTGCGAAGTACTGCTCACATTCTTGAAGGAGGAAGAGGATCCCGCTTCCCAGAAAGAGTTCCAGACGGAGCTGGATGGGTTCCAGAAGATTGTTGACGACTTAGAGTTGCGACTTACACTAAGTAAGTCGGAAGACGCAAACGATGCCATACTTACCATCCATCCCGGTGCCGGCGGGACTGAATCCCAGGATTGGGCTGAGATGTTGTACAGAATGTATGTGCGGTGGATTGAAAGAAAAGGGTTCTCTTGTTCTGTCACCGATTTCCAACCCGGAGATGAAGCGGGCCTGAAGGATGTTACTCTGGAAGTGAAGGGAGAGTATGCTTACGGCCTATTGAAGGCTGAGGTGGGTGTTCACAGACTTGTGCGGATATCTCCCTTCGATGCATCGAACCGTCGGCATACGTCATTTGCTTCTATTTTTGTCTACCCTGCCATAGATGAGGAGATTGAGGTGGAGGTGAAGCCTGATGAACTTCGGATTGATACCTATCGCGCCAGCGGCGCCGGCGGGCAGCATGTGAATAAGACTGATTCAGCCGTCAGGATTACCCACATTCCTACGAAGATCGTGGTGCAATGCCAGAACGAGCGATCCCAGCATAAAAACAAAGCCACAGCCATGAAGATTCTGAAGGCGAAGCTCTATCAGAAATATCTGGAAGAACAGGCTGAGTCCGTTAAGGAACTTGAGAGTCAGAAAACGGACATCGGGTGGGGTAACCAGATAAGGTCTTACGTTTTCCATCCCTACACCATGGTAAAAGATCATAGGACAAAGCTTGAAGTGGGGGACGGAAAAAGGGTTATGGATGGTGATCTTGACAAATTTATAAAGGCTTATCTCCTTATGGCTACCACAGGTAAAACAAAGATCAAAATGGCCAAGAGTTAAACGATGTCTTCGGATCGAGAGCAAAGTTTAAAGCAGATCATGCAATACCGGCTGGAGAAGCTGGAGAAGCTCCGGGACCTGGGTGTAAATCCATATCCTTACAACTTTGATGTGTCCCACCACTCAAAAGAAATCGTGGATGGTTTTGATAATATGGCCGATAAACCGGTCTCTGTGGCCGGCAGGATCGTATCGTTGAGAAAAATGGGGAAAGCGTCATTTTTTCACGTTCAGGATATGGAAGGCAAAATCCAGGTCTATATAAAACGGGATGAAGTGGGCGAGGGAATTTATGAGATCTTCAAGTTGCTGGACATGGGTGACATTGTTGGCATTTCCGGTAAAGTTTTCAAGACAAAAACTGAAGAAGTGAGTGTCAGCTGTGAGAAGCTGGAACTGTTGTCAAAAAGTATTCGTCCTCTTCCCGGCGCCAAGGAAAAAGATGGAGAAGTATACCACGCGTTCAAAGACAAGGAACAGCGGTACCGACACCGGCATCTTGATCTCATCGAGAATCCTGAAGTGAAGGATGATTTTATCAAGCGGGCAAGGATCATCGCCGCTGTCAGAAATTTTCTCGATGACGACGGTTTTGTGGAGGTAGAGACGCCTGTTCTTCAGCCTCTTTACGGTGGCGCTTCTGCTCGACCGTTTACCACACAACATCTCGCTCTCGATCAGACATTGTATCTGCGCATTGCAGATGAACTCTACCTGAAGCGTCTGATTACTGGTGGTTTTGATGGCGTTTATGAAATCTCGAAAGTTTTCCGGAATGAAGGTATGGACCGTAACCACAATCCTGAATTCACCATGCTGGAGTTCTACAAAGCTTATGTGGACTACGATTTTCTCACAGATTTGGTCGAATCTCTTATCCGCGCTGCCGCCGAGGCAATAGACGTAAGTACCTTAGATGTCTCCGGTCAAAGCGTTGATCTCAGTAAGCCGTTCCGGCGGGCCAGATACATGGACCTCTTGAAGGATGCTATCGGTGAAGACCTGACAGGCGCTACGGAAAAGGATTTGTCAACGCTCTGTAATAAACGGAAAATCCCTTTAGAGAAAGATGCTCACCTTGGTCGGATGTACGAAGTCCTAATGCGGGAACTAGTGGAGCCGAATTTGATTAAACCGATCTTTGTCACTGATTATCCAAAAGTGATTTCTCCTCTCGCCAAGGTTCGGCGAGACGGCAACGAGTCCATCGTGGAGCGGTTTGAGCTTTTTATGGATGGCGGTGAACTAGCCAACGCTTTCAGCGAACTGAACGATCCTCTGGACCAACGCCGCCGGTTCGAAGATCAGGTGCAGCTTAGAGAACGGGGTGATGAGGAGGCGCACACTCTGGATGAAGACTATCTCCAATCTGTTGAAACGGGGATGCCTCCTACAGGCGGAGTCGGTATGGGCATTGACCGCCTCACTATGCTTCTCATTGGGAAGAAAAATATCAAGGATGTCATCCTCTTTCCGGCCATGCGTCCGCAAGACGATGAATAAAGATGGGTCTTCTCTCCTTTATCGCCCGCCGGCATCTCGGTTCGAGACATAGCCTCAGCTTCATTTCTCTCGTCAGTTACCTTTCCATAGCCGGTCTCGCCATCGGCATCGCCGTCCTCATTCTAACACTTGGCATTCTCACAGGCTTTGAACAGGAAGTTGAGAGAAAGATCATCAGCTTTGACGGACATATTCGTGTAAAAGGATTTCTGGGAGATCCGGTGGCACATTCCCAGCCTCAACTTGATTCTACCCTGGCGCAACTTCCTCAGTTGATACGAAGAATGCCGTACATCCATCACGCCGCCACTGCCCGGGTGAAGGGCCGGACAGAGGCTGTTTTCGTGGAGGCTTTTGAAGAGGAAAAAGCTCAAGGCGTACTGGGGACGTGGCAGAATCTTGTTTCAGGAGAGTTCAGTCTGGGTGAGGAGGGTGGCAAGTCCGGTGTCGTTTTGGGCAGAGCATTGGCGGATAAACTCAACGCCGAAACAGGTGAGCGGTTAATTGTCATGGATCTGACTTCACTGGGAAAACCGGGCCGTGCGCCACGAATCGGCCAGTTTGAAATTCGGGGCATCTACGAAACGGGTCTGAGCGAATACGATGAATCCATAGTTTATATTGACTTGTCGGCGGCCCAACAACTGTTCAATTATCGTGACCTTATCACCGGTGAAATTTTATTCGTTTCTGACAGGGATGATACGGATGTGGTGGCAGGGTTTCTTGATGACAACCTTAATTATCCTCTCATGTCTTCAACCTGGAAAGAGCGCCATTACAATCTTTTTGCCTGGCTCTCTCTTCAGAAATATCCCATCACCGTCATTTTCGCACTGGTGGCTCTTGTGGCTCTGCTCAATATCATGTCATCCCTCACAATGATTGTTATGGAAAAGACAAAGGACATCGGCGTTCTCCGGGCCGTTGGCTTCTCCAGGAAGAAAATTTCTCTACTTTTCTTTTTTGAAGGCGGCATGGTAGGACTTCTGGGAGTAAGCCTTGGCGTGGCGCTGGCCCTTCTGTTGGGGTGGATTCAAGTCCGCTTCAGTGTGCTCTCAATTCCTGAAGAAGTCTACTTCATGAGTGATCTCCCTATCTTTTTCACTGTTGGTCATGTTCTCACCGTCGGTCTGTTGGGAATCGTTGCTGCTGTCACAGCCAGTCTTTATCCGGCGTGGAAAGCTTCCGGTATCCAGCCCGCTGAGGCTGTCCGTTATGAATGATGAAGCTTGAAAGTTGGCTTGCCCGGCGTTTGCTGCTTTCCCGCAAGAAAGTAGGGTTGATCTCTTGGAGTGGAATCATTTCAATTCTAAGTGTGGCTGTGGGGTGCTTTGCACTTATCATTTCCGTGGCCGTTCTAAACGGATTTGAACGGGAGGTTCGCAATAAAGTGGTGGGCTTTGAAACTGATCTGAGGCTCACTTCAGGTGAAGCCAAGCTTGACATGGACAATCTCCGCAAAACCTTTGATCAAGAAAGTGACATTGCGGGATATTCTTTTTTTATTGAAAGGAAGGCTGTCGCTATTTCCATGAACGAACGGTCGCTAGTAAAAGTAAAAGCTGTAGAGGCAGGAAGCCTTCAGAAAATATACAAGATTGACGGTGTGGGAGAAATGGAGATCACCGGCAGCAAGCAGCCTGTCTATGTTGGGAAAGGGATCGCTGACCGCCTCGGCTTACAGATTGGAGACCGTTTACGCCTTATGAACCCACAGGATAATCAACTTTATCTCGGAATGCCCACTGTATTAGATGCCCGTGTGGCGGGTGTGTTCGAAACACGCATCCTAGATTTCGATCAGACCTATGTCTTTGTCCCTATCCAGGCGGGACAGGCTCTTTTTAAATCCATCCATACTTTTGATGGCATCGATTTTCGGCTGGTGTCTTCAGCCAGGAAAGATGATATGAAGGCACTCATTCTTTCCAAAGCACCTGCTGGTGCTGTTGTCTCTGGCTGGGAGGATATGCATCAGACACTCTTCCAGGCTATGCAGATGGAAAAGCTCGGCAGCATGGTTGTGCTGAGCCTAATCGTTATTGTTGCCTGTTTCAACATCGCTTCCACACTTACCATGCTTATATTGGAAAAGATTCGCGAGATTGGTATACTGAAAACCATAGGCTTTTCACAAGCCAGAATTGGAAATATATTTCGCCTGCAAGGGATATTTATCGGTGGTTTTGGATTGCTGCTGGGAGGCGGCTTGGGTCTGCTGTTCGTTCTGGGTCAGGAGCGTCTCGGATTGATTCGTTTGCCCGAAACCATCTATTTTGTCCAGTCACTGCCAATGACAATTTCTTTCATTGATGTGGTCACGATCTTCCTAATTGGTATTTTCGTTATCGCTATAGCGGTCTATTTCCCCAGCAGGGAGGCAAGGAGGCTTTTACCTACCGAAGCCATACAGTACGAAAAATGATTCTGAAAGCTGAGAATATATGCAAGAGCTATCGCACCAGCACCGGTCCGCTGGAAGTGCTGAGAGATGTTTCTTTATCTCTGAAAGAAGGGGAGCTAGTTTCCGTCGCCGGTCCGTCCGGATGCGGCAAGTCCACTTTGCTCAATATACTTGGTACTCTGGACCAGCCTAACAAAGGAACCCTAGAAATAGCAGGCAAGGATGTAGCGTTACTGGATGATGAATCAGTCTCCCGGTTGCGCTGTGAAACCATCGGCTTCGTATTTCAATTCCACCATCTTCTGCCTGAGTTTACCATCGTAGAAAATCTCATGATACCCCAGCGACTGTTGGGCCGGAGTGAGAGGGCCGCTGCTGATTGGGCGAAGGAACTGCTTTCGAAGGTGGAGCTCTTGCCAAGAGCTGATCATCGACCTAACGCCATCTCCGGTGGTGAACGACAGCGAGTGGCAGTCTTGAGGGCCCTTGTGAATGAGCCGGGCATTGTGCTGGCGGATGAACCGACGGGTAATTTGGATGTGGATGCGGCGCGGCAGTTGATGGAAGTAATCCAGGCTCTTGCGGAAGATTTCAATCAGGCTTTCCTCATTGTTACTCACAATCCGGACGTGGCAGCACTGTGCGAAAGGAACCTCACAATAAAAGAAGGCACAGTTATTCCCGCGTCATAAAAGTGATTTGATTGGGCTGTAATAGAAAAGTAAATTTGTCCAGGCTTAATTAAGTTGCATGAAAGAAAACTTTTCCAAATGCGTTCAAAGGATCATGAAGTACGCCAAGGAGGAGGCTATCCAGCTTGGCCACAGCTATGTGGGATCAGAACACCTTCTTCTTGGGATTATCCGCGAAGGCGCAGGCCTTGGTGCGGGAATGCTTGAAGAGCTTGGCTCTGACCTGGACGAGATGAGGATCATGATCGAGGATATGGTGAAGCCCGCCGGCGGCACTATGACCCTGGGTCATCTTCCCCTCACCAGACGTGCCGAGCGTATTTTGCGTAATACGTTCACCGAAGCTTCGAATCTTAGTGCAACCATCGCTGATGACCATCACCTGTTACTTGCCATGCTACAGGAGAAGGAAGGTGTCGCATTTGAGGTTCTCACTGCCTTTGAAATTGATTATTCATCCGTCAAAAAACTGCTGAAAGAGGAAAAGGAAACTGTCTCACCGCTGAGATCAACAAGTTCTACCACTACCAAGAAGACCAAGACCCCGGCTCTGGATCACTTCAGCAGAGATGTCACCGAGATGGCCCGTAACGGTAAACTCGATCCTGTCATCGGTCGCCAGCAGGAGATTGAACGTGTGGCGCAGATTCTTTGCCGAAGAAAAAAGAACAATCCGGTTCTCATCGGTGAGCCGGGTGTAGGCAAAACAGCCATAGCTGAAGGCCTCGCTCAGCGGATAATAGATCGTGATGTGCCACGACTGCTCCACAATAAGCGAATCGTTGCGCTGGACCTTGCCGGCATCGTTGCCGGTACCAAGTATCGGGGTCAGTTCGAAGAGCGAATGAAGGCCATCATGACGGAGTTGGAGTCCACGGATAAAACTATCCTTTTTATTGATGAGCTTCATACCATTGTCGGCGCCGGCAGTGCATCTGGCTCTCTGGACGCTTCTAACATGTTCAAACCGGCGCTGTCAAGGGGCGAGATTCACTGTATTGGCGCAACAACCTTGGATGAATACCGGAAGCACATTGAAAAAGATGGTGCACTAGAGAGACGGTTCCAGAAAATTACTGTGAGTCCACCCAACATTGAAGAGTCAGTGGAAATTCTCAAAGGTCTAAGGGGTCGCTATGCAAAACATCACAATGTCAAGTTTGAAGATGATGCTGTTCGGGCTTGCGTTGAACTGAGCCACAGATATATTACAGACAAGTATCTACCGGATAAAGCTATAGATGTTTTGGATGAGGCAGGTGCTCGTCTTCATCTTCAGAATCTCAGTGTACCTGATGAGGTTGTGGAGCTCGAATTGGAGATTGAGCAGATCAGATCTGAAAAAGATGCTGTTGTGTCCAGCCAGCAATTTGAGAAGGCGGCCAGTTTACGGGATAAAGAAAAGGTTCTGTTGAAGTCCCTTGAAGAATCTCAGCGAAAATGGGCCAAAGAAGAGACGAAACATGCACCGTCCGTAAACGAAAAGGATATTGCGGATGTTGTTTCTATGATGACAGGCATTCCCATCTCTGAAGTAGCTGAAAAGGAATCGGAGAAACTCCTCAAAATTGACAAGAGTCTCAAAGAGTTCATTGTAGGTCAGGGTGAAGCGATCGAAACGCTTGCCAAAGCGATTCAGAGAGCGAGAGCCGGCCTGAAGAATCCTCGCCGACCCATCGGTGCTTTCCTTTTTCTGGGACCCACGGGCGTCGGGAAGACCGAGACTGCTAAAGTTCTGGCCAAGCTCCTCTTTGTTCACGATGAAGCCCTTGTGAAGATCGACATGTCCGAATACATGGAGCGGTTCTCTGTATCCCGGCTCATTGGCGCGCCTCCCGGCTACGTTGGATTCGAAGAGGGGGGAGAACTCACAGAGCGCGTCCGCCGTAATCCCTATTCTGTCATACTTCTCGACGAGATTGAAAAGGCACACTCCGATGTCTTTAATCTGTTGCTCCAACTTCTTGATGAAGGCATCCTCACAGACAGCATGGGGCGGAAGGTAGACTTTCGAAATACGATCATTATTCTTACATCGAATATCGGTACCCGTGGTTTTGGGAAAGTGGGGAACTATGGCTTTGGGGATTCTTCAAAAGATTCAACTTTCGAGGCGATGAAAAATCGGGTGCTGGAAAAGCTTGAAGATGTGTTCAACCCGGAGTTCATGAACAGACTTGATGAATCGATTGTATTCAGACCTCTCCAAAAAGAAAGCGTTCTGAAAATAATAAATCTTCAACTGAACGATCTCGTGGACAACCTAAAAGCGAAGAAGATGAAACTACACGTTACCGATGCGGCCAAAAACTTGCTTTTAGAGCAGGGTTTCAGCGATGAATTCGGTGCCAGACCCATGCGCCGGGAGATCCAATCGTCTATCGAGGCACCCCTCTCCGAATCAATACTTAAACGGAAATTTGCGGAAGGTGATACTGTCAAAGTGGATGTCCGAAATGGACAAATTCATATTGTAAAGCCGAGAAAAAAGACGAAAATAACCGCCGCGAAAGAGTCAAAGACTGCTCGAAAGACCGCAAAAACTGACAAGAAGTCATAGTCTTTTCCCTCGGGATTCTCTAATTTCCTGACATATTATCTCAATTATTACCTCTGGCACGCTATTTGTGCCTTAATAGTCGAAAATTGATCAAACTTTAAGGAGTTTCAAGAATGTCTAAAATCATTGGAATCGATTTAGGAACAACCAATTCATGTGTCGCCGTTATGGAAGGCGGCGATCCTAAGGTTATCACAAATCCCGAAGGCGGGAGAACAACCCCGTCAGTTGTTGCTTTTACAAAGGATGGAGAACGTCTAGTCGGTCAGCCGGCAAAACGTCAGGCCGTTACTAACCCGAACAATACCGTTTACTCCATTAAGCGGTTCATGGGCAGGGAATTTGATGAGGTCCAGACAGAAATCTCTGAAGTACCCTATGAAGTGAAGAAAGGAAAATCAGGCGCCGTTGAAGTTGTCATAGAAGGAAAAACATATTTACCACCGGAGATCAGCGCCATGGTGCTTCAGAAACTCCGCCAGACGGCTGAGGAATATCTTGGTGAGACGGTAATTGAAGCTGTCATAACTGTTCCCGCCTATTTCAACGATTCTCAGCGGCAGGCGACAAAAGATGCAGGCAAGATCGCCGGCCTGAACGTAAGGCGAATTATTAATGAGCCTACTGCCGCAGCCCTGGCTTATGGCATGGATAAAAAGAAGGACCAAAAGGTGGTCGTCTTCGACCTGGGTGGAGGAACTTTTGATATTTCCATTCTCGATCTCATGGATATCGATGGTGAGAAATCCCTTGAAGTCAATGCCTCCAATGGCGACGGTCACCTTGGCGGCGATGATTTTGATCAGAGAGTCATCGATTGGATGGCTGATGAATTTAAAAAGAGTGAAGGTATTGATCTTAAAGAAGATCCTATGGCTCTGCAGAGGTTGAAGGAAGCAGGTGAAGCGGCAAAACGTGAACTGTCTTCCTCCAAACAGACTGACATCAATCTACCTTTCATTACCGCAGATTCAACCGGACCTAAGCACCTCAACATGACGTTGACCCGCGCTAAATTTGAGGAACTTGTGGATGACCTCGTTGAGCGTACAAGAAAACCTTGTGAACAGGCGCTTAAGGATTCCGGGCTTAAACCAGGCGACATTCACGAAGTTATACTTGTTGGTGGATCTACGCGCATCCCAAAAGTTCAGGAGATTGTAAAGAATATCTTTGGGAAAGAACCCAACAAGGGGGTAAACCCTGATGAAGTAGTGGCCATGGGGGCGGGGATTCAGGGTGGCATTCTTGGCGGCGATGTTGAGGATGTTCTTCTGTTGGATATTACCCCTCTGTCACTTGGTATCGAGACAATGGGCGGTGTTTTCACCAAGTTAATCGAGAGGAACACTACTATCCCCACAAAGAAAAGCCAGATTTTTTCCACCGCTGCCGAAAACCAGCCATCGGTTGAAATCCATGTACTTCAGGGTGAAAGAGAGATGGCTGTATATAACAAGACCATCGGTAAGTTTCATCTCGATGGCATTCCCCCGGCACCGCGCGGGGTTCCCCAGATTGAAGTTACCTTTGATATTGATGCAAATGGAATTCTCAACGTAGGTGCCCAGGATAAGGCCACTGGAAAAGAACAGAACATCCGTATCGAAGCGTCCAGCGGACTGAGCCAGGAAGAAGTGGACAAAATGGTGGATGATGCGAAAAAGCACGAAACTGAAGACAAGGAAAAACGAGAAGAGGTGGATGTAAAAAATCAGGCTGACCAGCTTATCTACCAGACTGAGAAAAACCTCAAGGAATTCGAGG
>DTTI01000033.1 GCA_012964825.1 Candidatus Neomarinimicrobiota bacterium | reverse complement strand
CGACCCTCCTCTTTGATTGGCATAAATAATGTCCATGGTGCCATCCTGATCCAAATCTGATGCGTCAATCATGTATGTAAACAAATACGGTGCCGCAGCAATTATTTTGCCATTGAAAGTTGGATCCGAGTTACCATCGTTGTAATAAATGATGTTAGGACTAAAGACATTCCCTACCACAATGTCTAAATGACCGTCCCCATTGAAGTCCTTAACAGTTATATCAAATGGGTTCTTTGACAATACTTCGGGATCGTTGGGAATTATTATTTCACTGAAATTCTCACTGCCGTCATTTTCATACCACGAGATCTTGTGATCTGCATAGGAACATGCTACAATATCCATGTCTAAATCGCCATCCATATCGCCCCAGGCTGCGGAACGGCCATCGTTAATGCTAGACATAAGATTGTATTGGGTGAACGATAAAGATGCCGGTGATTCTGAAGCGTTACTTTTGTGCCAGGAAGGATAACTCTCGTTGGTTCCTATAGTTAATACATCAAGATCACCATCTCCGTCGGCATCAACCACATCAATTGAGTAAAGGCCTTCTCCAACGGTCTTTTTCGTGAATTGTGGTTTTTCAGATCCACTCCAACAGCTTGAATTTTGTTTGCAGTTATTTTCATAGAAGACTATATCTGTACCAAATTTCGACAAAATATCAATATCCTCATCACCGTCAATATCGATGCTGAATAGTGGAAGTTGAACGTTGTTTGTAGTAGTTGGACCAATATTAATAGTGTCCGAAAATGTTCCATTGCCGTCGGTATTTTCAAACCAGTATAGCCCTAGCTTATTTGCTATAAAGATAACATCATTGTCACCGTCATGATCCAAGTCGCCACCAATCAAATGAGCCGGTGCCGTTGCTGGTAACTCTAGGTTTGTAATGACATTGCTTTCGAAATTTTCTTTCCCATCATTCTTAAACCAGTCAAGACGCAGATCAGTACGCCTGCCAAGGGTCAAGATATCAAGATCATTGTCTCCATCTAAATCGACGCTTGATATTGCCCGCCAATTTTGGTCAAATGTTTCGATGTTAATTTTTGTCCACTGGGCCTTTAATGGAAAAGAGAGGCAAAGCACGGCAACCATTAATGAAAGAAGTTTCATGGGACTATAATGAAATTCTGAATTATCGGTTTCTATGAGGTTCACAGATTTCATCTTAGCCCGGGATCCGGGAATTTTGGTGGCATCGGTTTTTCAGGAGGTTGCTGGCTCTCGTACCAGCCTATGGCAAAATCAACCCCCGAATAGATGATGGCGGCTCCAGTAATTATCCAAACCGGTGTTGAGTTAGCCAGATAATCGAGAAATGGATATCTGTTAAGGATAACATCAAGATAACTGTAGGATCCAATATAGATATCGGCCGATTCACTGAAAGCTTCACCATCGAATGCCCTGAAAGAAAGAGAGTCTGCCACAGTTGAGTCACCGGCAGGCACATAAAGGACCAAATTGTCGGAATTGATAGCTTCAATGGGGGTAGTATTGATGGTATTACCCAGTGTAACACCATCGGAGGTCTGAAACAGTTGCCCGTTCTGGGGCAAAGTGGTGATTGAGAAGATTAGTGGATTATTGTCTTTATCAGATCCTCTTAGCTTCACAACAATAAGAGAGTCATTTTCAGCGGGTATCAGTTCGGTCAGGGCAAGGGGAGGGGTATTGCCGGTTTCACATGACACTATTTCAAGACTGGTCACGATGTTATTTATCATGACTTCTACTTCTAAGAAAAGGTCTTCTTCTGTTCCAAAAAAGTTTCGCGGGACACCTGGATGTACAATCGGGAAAAAGAAACCGCTATCCAAATCTGAAGTGTCAGGAGTAACCTGAAAGAGACTTATTTCTATGGGGCCTTCGAACTGGCCCTCATAAGAAAAAACAAGTATCTCGACTTCAGTTCTTCTATTTAAGGAAGCGGCTATGTCCTGCTGTTCCAGTGTCTCAAGTGACGCAATAAACTGGGATGTAAGGATATCATCTTTTTGTAGAAAAGGGAATTCTTCCGCTTCATCTTCACTTATGGTATATGGACGCATCTGCCCAAAACCGCGAGAACTTACTTGGTTTTTGTCTATTCCTCTATCCAAGAGCCATTTTTCAACAGCCGCCGCCCGTTTTTGTGAAAGTTGAAAGTTTGCCAGCTCGTTGCCCCGGGAACTCGTATGAGAGGTTAGCTCAATCCTCATATCAGGGTACTTTTTCAATAGTTCCAACAGTTTATTCAATTCCTGGTCGGATTGATCAAGGAGTTTATCGGATCCAAAAGCATATCTAATGTTCTTGAATGAAAAAACCGTTTCTCTGGTCAGCCTAACAATTTCAGTCCTGAGTATAAAAACGTGGGATGCCGGTGTATTGGCCGATTCATCCAAAGCACATTCTGTGGATTCACAACCTGTGTTATGATATGTTTCCAGTATCTGTATATCCTTTATTTCTTTTCTTATTTCAGTTGCAATTATCTCAGCCATACGCTCAGCATAAAGAGGGGTGAGGTTCTCTGAATCGAGTACGTAGACACTGGACCTGCATATATTCAAAAGCTCAACGGAGTCTAATTCCATGGTAGCATTATTTGTCGGGTCCACAATCGGTAGCTGAATATTTTCAGCGGAATCCGGCGGTGCCACGATGTCCTCTGGAATGTCTATCTCGGTTGAATCGTCTTCCAGAGTTTCATTAAATAGGGTAGGATTTTGCGTTGTGTCACCGTTACTGACACTTAAGCTGTCTTGGGAGAAGGAAAGGCTTGGAGGCAAGAGAAATAAGAGAAGGAGTAAGCGTTTCAATTGATTCGAT
>DTTI01000032.1:1200-11254 GCA_012964825.1 Candidatus Neomarinimicrobiota bacterium | reverse complement strand
AGGATGTGACGGACGGGAATCACTATTCTGTCATGCGGCTGAAGAAGGAGCTTCCCAACCGCACTTATTTTGGTGGCATGTTTACTGATCTTAACCATCTGGGGGAGGGTGGTTATGCCAATCGCGGTTATGCTGTGGATGGTCAACTGGGTATTGGAGAATTGAGTCAAATTGTGGGGTTTGCCGGCATAACGGAAACACCCGGTTTGGATAGGAATAAAGCCTATGCTTACAGGATACAGGCTGGTAGGAACACAAAGCAGGTGTCCAGTTTGCTCTCCTACTCTGAAGTGGGACCAAACTTCAACCCGGAAATGGGATACCTTAAGCGGGAAAACTACCGGAAATGGTCTGGACGAGTCTTTACTCGTTTTCGTCCTGAAGACCTGTTTGGACTTCTGGAATTCAGGCCCCATGTCAATTATGACGGCTACTGGAAACTGAACGGCTTTCAAGAGTCAGGGCGTTGGCATATCGATACACACTGGGAATTCAGGAGCGGTTTTGAGATACATACAGGGACGAACCTTACCAAGGAGGGGGTGCTGGAACCGTTTGAGATTGCATCGGACGTTTTTGTCCCCGCCGCCACCTATGATCACAAAGAAGTTCAGATCATGATAATGACGAACGATGCAAAACAGCTCAGTTTCAGTTCCAGAAACACAATTGGCGGGTTTTTCGGAGGTGAAAGGATTAATCTGACACCCACCCTGAAATTCCGTTACAGTGACAGGTTCACTTCTCAGTTCAGTTTAAACTATAACAATGTTAGTGTGCCTGGTGGAGATTTTGTCACCAATCTGATCAAAGCGAGGCTCACCTACGCTTTTTCTCCAAAGATGTATATACAATCCCTACTCCAGTACAACAGCCAGTCTGATGAGTGGTCCATGAACTGGCGCTTCATCTGGCAGCAATCTGCTGCAACAGGTCTATACCTTGTATATAATGAAACTCAGGATTATGATGGCATTCCCATACAGGCACAGACACGGTCCATTGTGGCGAAATACAGTTATCTTTTTGATGCACTGAATTAAGGGTTTATTTCGGTTTCCGATTTGGGGAACCACGGTATAGAGTTTCAGTGAAATATTTCCTTCCCCTTTTTCTTATAACAGGCCTTACCAATCCCGTGGATGCTGCTGGCAGCTGGGACTCTCACGATGTCTCGGTGCTTACCCTAGGGGAGGCGGTATATACGGCCGGCTGTGTCCCTTGTCATGGGTCAGGAGGAGAAGGGCTGACACCAGATCACCCCAACTATTCAAGCTTTGACCCGCTGCCCGCCGATCTTTCAGATCCCCTTTTTAACAGCACTGAACCAGCAACAGACTGGTTCCTTGTGGTGAAATATGGCGGCCGGCCGTTGGGTCTGTCCGATCAGATGCCGGCTTACGGTGGGGCCTATAGTGATAAGGAGATAGACGCCGTGGTGGTATATCTGAAAACATTGGCGGATACGAAGGGATATCCCCACGGCGATCTCAATTTCCTTCGCCCCATACGTACCATCAAAGTGTTCCCGGAAAAAGAGGCGCTGGTTATCTCCCAATTTGATGGGGGAAGGAATTCAGGAGTTATGAAAAACACCTTTTACTATGCCAACCGTTTTGGAAAGCGGTTTCAGTATGAAATTAAAGCAAGTAAAATAGAAAATTCCGGTAGTACGGAACTGGAGTTAGGCCTGAAACATGCTTTTTTTTCAGATCTGGAAAAAGAACTTTTGCTGGGGGGCGGCTTGGAAGTGGAATTCCTGTTTGAAGATGAACAGAGTAGTGTCTTGGTGCCCTACCTTGGGTTTGCCAAAGGGGCTGGTGATTTTACCGCCCAGGGAAATTTCAGATTGGGTTTACCTTTGAATAATATGAGTGGAGGAAAAGCAGAAATTTCAGCCGTTGGTCACTGGATGCATTCCGCCTGGCCCAGACGCCTGTTCCCCGGACTAGAGGGACGGGTGGTAACCCCGTTTCAAGAAGGGGGAACATTAGAGGTGTCTCTCATCCCCCAGGTCACTATAGGTTTAACAAAGGGAGGTCACGTTGGGTTGGCTGTTGGTATGGAACTGCCTCTTTCAAATCAGGTGTGGGATTACCGATTACAGGCATTCCTGGTATGGGATTATGCCGATGGGGCCCTATGGAATGGGTGGTAATTTCATGACTGAAATCCCCAGTAATTCTTAAATTTGAGTTCATTCATCAACAATCTGGAATTTGTTTTTTCATAACAGCATATTTTCTCGGACATTACACTATGCACCATTTTTGCTAAACTGGACCTGTCTGGACGAAATTAAAGGGTGATTAAATAACAGTATGATTGCATTTAAAGTATTAGACGATAACCTTCTCGACCGCATCCTTTGTTTGTGGCTAGTAAAACTCACTAACCGAGCCAAAATCACCCCATATCATATATATACTGGGTATCGTTCAATGGCAGAAGCAATCCAATTGTAAATGGATTCAGCGTTTCTTAATTTTGCCATTCTTTTTTTCTGATGACAAAACGATGAGTTATTCACGAGTCCAAGAAATTCTCAGCAATGACAGCCATCTCATCATGGATGGTGCTATAGGTACTGAGTTGATGCGCCGCGGCGTCCGTTGGCGACAGCATGGCATCGAAGACGCACCGGATGTAATTCGGCAGATTCATGTGGATTATCTCAACGCCGGCGCCGATGTGATTACCTCCCACACCTTCAACTTGACCAAACGAAACTTTATCAACTTTTTCCGCGACGCCGAACACATGGCGGAGATTGGTGCTCCCAACCTTGAGACGAAGGCTGCCGACCTGTGTCGCCGTGCTGTGACCCTTGCAAAAGAAGCGCTGCAGGAAACCGATAAAACGGGCACGGTCCCTATAGCCGGCTCCATATCTACTGTGAATCACCCGTTCCGGCCCGACCTTTCCCCCGACACTGACGAATGTTCTGCCCATCACCAGGAATGTTCTGAGCTTCTGGCTAATGCCGGTGCCAACTTCATTCTCCTTGAAGGAATGAACAACATAACGGAAATGACGGCAGCAGTCCGGGCGGTAAAGGGAACGGGACTTCCTGTCTGGGTCAGTCTTATCCCGGATACAGCTGGCAATCTCTTAAGCGGAGAACCCTTGAAGGAGGCGGCAGCCATTGCACGGGAAGAGGGTACAGATGCGGTCCTGCTCTCGGGTGCGCCTCTCTCCATTATCACCAATAATCTCTCTGCTGTTTTGGACGGCACACCAGCGGGCGCTCAAGCTACTGTCGGAAGATACAGTCCGCCCAGCTGGAAGCCAGATTTCTATCCACGGTTTGAGGATACCGATCTTACATCCCCGGAACAATATGCCGAGGTTGCCTGCAAATGGTTTGCCAGCGGTGCAAAAATTGTGGGTGGATCCAGTGGAACCACATCAGAACACATCGCCGCCATCAGAGAACAGATGGGATAAGCTTATGAGTTACGATCAACTGAAACAGCAAATTGATGACAGAGAAATCGTACTGCTTGACGGCGGCATTGGCACAGAGATACTGAGGCGGGGCCACACCTGGGCCAGTCATCAGCTTAAAAGTGAGCCGGAAATGAACCTCGAGATTCATCAAGACTATATTCATGCCGGTGCAGACGTCATAACCACCAACACCTTTCAGCTCAGTAAGCGGAGCTTCCGTGCCCATTTTGCCAGCAACGACCACTTGAACGCTACTGGCGCTGAAGGATTGCTGGACAGGGCGAGGGAGCTGATCCAAGATTCAGTAAAACTTGCGGACAAAGCACGCAAGGAAGCCGGTCAGAAAGACACATTCATCGCCGCTTCCATCACAACCCTCGAATGGTGTTTCCGGCCGGACAAAACACCGGATGTGGAACAGATTTATGACGAATATATTGAAGAACTTTCCGACTACGCCGACGCCGGTGCGGATATCTTCCTGTTCGAGACTTTCAATTCTACATCGGAAGGGGAAGTGGCGCTGAAAGCGGCGCAAGAAGTGGGAAAGCCGGCCTGGATCGCTTTCGTCCCTTACAAGGATGGAAAACTACTGGGCGGAGAAACCATGGCTCAGGTGGTGGACGCTATGGGACCGCTCGAGCCAGACGTACTTCTTCTCAACTGCGCCCCACCGGATCACATCACCGCCGGTCTGGAAGAGCTGGCTCCCATCTGGGGCGGACCTCTGGGCGTTTATGCCCACGTTGGCAAATTCAATCCTCCGGAGTGGATGTTCACCGATGAGTATCCCGCCGAAAGGTATCGAGACGAATGTCAGAAATGGCACGACATAGGTGCAACTGTCATCGGAGGATGCTGCGGCACGACACCCGACTATATTTCCCTATTGAAACAGTCATTCGCCTGATTTAATTAGCGCCGATCCGAAAGGGTGAGTTGAAGGTTGCCAAAGGCACAGGCAAGAACCTGTTGAGTGGTTTATACTTTAAAGATTCTTTTTTTGTTTTATTCAATGTAAACAGATTGTAATCTCACCGCCCTTCACTAGGGGAGAAAAAATTGAAGAATAACTTGGAGATCACTACTATGAAGACATTCCGAAGTGCTTTTGTTCTATTTGTTATATCCGGATTTTTGTATGCCCAGTCTTCTATAGAAGGTACCGTTAATGATAACAACGGCGATCCTCTGGTGGGCGCAAATGTTGTTGTGGAAGGTACCGGTTTGGGTACAGCAGTGGCGCTGGATGGTTCGTATACAATTAATGTACCAGCCGGGACGGTGACAGGTCAAACAGTGACGGTAACTGCGTCCTTTATCGGATATCAGAGTTCATCAGCAACTGTCAGTGTCCCAATGAGTGGTTCAGTAGCACAAAACTTTACTCTAGCCGTTGATGCTATTGGATTGCAAGCCATTAGTGTGACTGCCCTTGGTTTCCGGGCTAACCGTGATCAGCAGGGATCAAGCAGTGTGCCTGTTGCTGCAAGTGATATGGCGCGCTCAGGTGAATCGTTAATTGCAAATTCTTTAGCGGCCAAAGCTTCTAACGTTATGGTGAGTGCTGTAAGTGGTGACGCGGGTGCCGGTACTTCTATCAGGATCCGGGGACACAACACCATTTCAGGTGCAAGTCAGCCTCTCATTATTGTTGATGGTGTCCCTATCAACAATTCCCAGATTTATGCCGGTCATTCAAGGTTCGGGGGCACTTCGCAGCAGTCTCGAATGAATGATCTTAATGTTGGCGATATTGGATCTGTGGAAGTATTGAAAGGCGCTTCTGCCGCGGCTCTATGGGGTTCCAGGGCTGCTAATGGCGTGATTGTTATCACTACAAAAGAGGGCGCCGCAGGTAAAATGAAAATGAACTACACACGTACCATGTCGTTCGATGAAATCCATGAACGACTGCCCATGCAGACCGTCTGGGGTCAGGGACGAAATGAAAAGGCGGGAACTCAAGCAGAATCTTGGGGTGATTATATACCTGACCGTAAAGGTGGGGCTGATGACGTGGATACAGGCGGCGACTATTTTGTTTCTGAAGATGGCTCATTCACCCAATACAAAATTACAGGGAAGAACTCGAAAGATCTTTTTGTAGACTCAAATTTTGATCAGGTCTTCAGAACAGGTACCTATGTTCAGGATAATTTTCAGGTCTCCGGCGGTGATGCCACCAAAACGTACCTTTTCAGTTATGGTCGCCTACGCCAGGATGGAATAATCCGGAATTCATTTTATGATCGTGACAATATCAGACTAAATACAAAATTCAGGCTCTCTGACTGGATGACCATGAGCTCCAAAGTTGGTTATACGTACACTGTCTCAAATCGTAGTCAGCGAGGTTCAAATGTGGCCGGTCTTCTGTTGGGTCTTCTCAGAACGGCACCTGACTTTGACATTACTCATTATAAAGGATCATTTGTAGATGTAGCTTCTGATGGGAGTAAAACTGAGTATTCTAACCGGCATCGTGCCTATCGGCGCCAGCTTGGTGGCCCAAGTACCAATCCGATTTACAATAATCCTCTCTGGACAATCAATGAGCAGGAGGACCTGACAAACGTCAATCGCCTAATCCTATCAAATGAAATGATCATCACTCCCAAAGCCGGAACAGATATCGTTCTTCGTGCTGGTTTGGATGGTTTTACCGATAATCGTGAAGGATTTTTTCCACCCGGCTCTGCCGGAGCAGGCTTTAATCCCGGTGTCTTAGATATAGATAGAATCTCCAATCGTGAAACCAATTATGACGTCATTGCACGTCAAAATATATCACTCGGTTCCTCTGCTTCCATGTTGGCGACGGTTGGTTACAATATGAATGATCGTGCTTACAGTACGGCAGAGAGTCATATTACGGGGTTCCTGGTGAACACTGACAAACATACCACCAATGTAAACACATCCTCGGACGCATCTGATGTTTCTAACAGCCGGCTCTTTATTCGCTCAACGAGGACATATGGTATACTCTCAATAGACGCTATGAATCAGATCTATTTGAATATGTCTGGTGCTTTTGAAAACCATTCCACGATCAATGAATCCTATTTCTATCCTGCAGCTGACCTAGCTTATCAGTTTACCGATATGGTCAGCGGAGCGCTTCCCATCAGTTTCGGCAAGTTGAGATTAGCCTATGGTCAAGTGGGTGTAAGGCCGTCTGCTCATCGCTTTGAAACACTTGCGGAGAGTGGATTCGCATATAGTACCTATAGTGACCCTCTCACTGTTGGCTTGTGGGGAGGTGGGTACCGTGTGGATGATGATCAGGGGAATCCTAATCTGAAACCTGAGATTAAGACAGAAACGGAGTTTGGTGTAGATCTTCGTTTCTTTGATGACAAGTTTTCGCTCAGTTTCACTAGCTATCAAAATGAGATAAATGACATGCTCATCAATGTTACTCTTTCTCCCTCATCAGGTTATGACACTCAGTACCAAAATGCAGCCAGGATGAAGAACAGTGGGATAGAGCTTGACGGATCATGGAATATGATAAATCAGACCAATATGGGTTTTGACCTCACTTTCAACTGGGCCACCAATAAGAATGAAGTCTTAGACTTAGCCGGAACGGAAGTTCTTTACTTAGGTTCTGGCTCTGTCAATTCCGTTGCGAAAGTCGGATTCCCCATCGGTTCTCTCTATGGAACTGGATCGCAGACTGAAGATGGCACCGTGGATGGGAAACTGATACTCAATGCTAACGGCTTTCCTCAGATCACATCCTTGCCCATAGTGCTCGGTGATCCGAACCCTGACTGGCGTGGTACTGTTGGTGTGAACGCCCACTGGAAAAACTTCAGACTTAATATCCTTTTCGAACATTCACAAGGCGGCAGGTATTCACCCCGGACACAGTGGGTGCTGCGCCGTTTTGGGACCACCATGGATACAGCTGAAAGGACAACACTCACCCAAGATCTCGTGAACTATGATGGCGATATTGTTGCATCCGGAACGACGATTCGGGGCAAAGTACATGATTTTGGAGGTGGTGACGTAATTCTGGATGAAACTTGGTATCGTCACGGTATAGGTGGCGGTTTTGGAGACAACCAGGCCTACAACTTCTCCGTTAAAGATGCTACTTTCTCCCGCATCAAGGAGTTGTCGCTGTCTTATACACTGACTTCACCTTCCTTCCGGGAGATGACGAGGCTTAGTTCAGTTACGGTTACAGCCACAGCGCGTAACCTGTTTGCATGGTACAAGGAACTGGTCGGTGTTGATCCCCAGGTCAATGTTGGAGGGATCCAGACCGGGTTCGGCTTGGACTACTTTGCCAATCCAAGCACTAAGTCTTATCTGTTCTCAGTAGCGGCAAACTTCTAAGGGAGGGCGAGAAGATGAATATTACCAAAAAGGAATTAACAGTTATGAAAAATCTTTTTTCAGTTTCTCTCGTTGCTATCTTACTGGTTATAACCTCCTGTGAGATTCCGGATGATCTTAATGACAATCCTAACGAGATCACGCTTTCAGATATTGATGCGAGATTATTTCTCAATGGGGCACAGCTGGCCAATACGCTTGTCCAGTGCGGCCATTTGAACCGTATCAGCGGGATGTATTCCGGACAGTTAACGGGGTTTACATCTCTGTATTCGAATATCTACGGTTACTCTCTATCCACCGTTGAATCAAACGATGAATGGAATCTGGTTTACACAGGCGTCATAACAAATACCCGCCATATCAGAGAAACTGCACCAAATGATAATTTGCTGGTGGGAATCTCGAAAATTATGGAAGCCTATGCAGTTGGGACTATGGCAATTCTCATGGGTGACGTCCCTTACTCAGAGATTGGAGGAGAGATTGATGACCCGGCATTTGATTCACAGGTTTCAGTGTTGAACAGTCTGTCATCCCTTTTGGATGAAGGTATTTCTGATCTGAACTCAGCCACCAGCATAAGTGAGGTCTACGACATCTATTTCGGTGGTGACAAAGATAATTGGATTGCCGCGGCGTATACTCTCAAAGCACGCTATGCATTGGTACAAAAAGACTACAGTGGCGCTCTATCTGCAGCCAACAATGGTATTTCTTCTTCGGATGGTGATCTGCTGCATATACCGCGGGGAGACGCTTCTGTTAATGCTGGCGATAAGAATCTGTTCAATACAATTCTGGCCGGATCTCGGACAGGTGATTTAGGTACCGGCAACAGCTATCTCATGCAGTTGCTCAATGACAGCACGGATGTCTACAGAGGCAACGACAAGACAAATGAAACGGCCCGGTTTGCTTATTACCAGATTGATGAAACATCAGCCTCCGGCAACTTGGGTGTAATCGAGCAGTTCGAGCCCCAGCCTATGGTAACATACACAGAGAATCAGTTAATCAAAGCTGAGGCGGCAGCCAGAACATCAGGGTTTTCTGATGGGCTTACGCATTTGAATGCGTACCGTGACTGGTTATCCAGTGGTGGGAGACTTAATTCAAATTTTGACGATTCTGCAAACTATACCTACGATGTATATGTAGAAGCTGATTTCGAAAGTGGCGGTATGGAAAACAGTGACGGTGTTACCAAAGACAAAGCGTTACTTCGTGAGATTATTGAAGAGCGTTACATTTCCGGTTTCGGCAGCTTTATGCCTTTTAACGACCATAGGCGTCTCCGTGGTGCCGGAGAAACGGATCTGATTCCACCATTTCCACTCAACAATACAGCGGCAAGTCAGCATGTTGAGCGTGTTCCATATGCCCAAGATGAGTTGACTTCCAATGAAAATGCTCCTTCAGACCCGGGTCTATATGCTGCTACGGAGGTCAACAAGTAAAACTATAAAAGCCTTAAATCTTAGCGCATCTCCTCGGGTTAGAAATCCGGCGTGAATAAGAGAAAGAATAAACCCTGCTTTACAGCAGGGTTTTGTTTATGAGGTAATTAGGTCTAGTCCGTAGTATTCTTTGAAGAACAGAACAATTGCACGGGAACAGATACCGCTGAATCTCGCTCTGTTTTCTGCAGTATCTCTGATTCCTTCCTTATATAGTTCTATCTGTATAGCACTTATGGTACCACCATCCCGTGATCCGTGGCGAATTGTGCTGTAGCCACCCCGGAAGTAGCCTTCAGTTCCAGGATCAGAAATTTCAACACACGGCACAACGGGATAGTCGTATGCAAACAACATACTTCCTATGCTATTTTCTCCTCGCACAATTGTTGCGAAGTCTGCTGTTGCAAATTGTGCTAATGCTTTAATACTGCTTTTATTGATATAAAGCTCATTGTTTAAAGCAGAGTCCGGGAGCACGTAATCTTCAGTATCGAGCAGATATCCCAGTTCAATTCTTGGCCGACGGCTCTGGCCGTGAATATCAATGTACAGACCACCCTGGAAATATTTTGAGACGGTATCTTTGGCTGACTCAATGTAACCGTGATATTCTGACCAGGCGCTACCCGCATGGCCGTTTCCCTGTGCCGCTTCATTCACGTCTCGGTTCGCATCGAGTTTGGTTCTATGAAGGCGGCAGACAATCAAGTGAGGGAGCTTGCCTGTTATAGCTTTGAGTGAATCAGCAAATGTTCTGGACAATTCTAGAGTATAGGAATCTTTCC
>DTTI01000032.1:0-1100 GCA_012964825.1 Candidatus Neomarinimicrobiota bacterium | reverse complement strand
GCTTTGAGTGAATCAGCAAATGTTCTGGACAATTCTAGAGTATAGGAATCTTTCCCTGTTGTGCCCCAAGTGCGGTCAGGTATTTCCTCAGGTTTTTCAGATCCACCGTGAGGTGCGCCTATGATGATTGGTAGATTCCCGGGCCGGTATTCCGTGTATGAGTTGCGGCCATAATAGGTCTCACCAGCAATATATTCCGGGTCAATGTTATCAGGGGACCCTAACTGTTCACCGGAAGGCTCACTGCATCCGGTGATGAGACTGAAACAGAGAAAGAGCACCAACCAGTTCCCAGCATGTTTTTTGTAGAAACGCATATTTGAATCATCAAAACTATTTAAGTCCCACTTGAAAACCCAGTATGAAGACGATCATTTTTCAAGTGGGAAAAGCGAGCAATTAATACACAGTGTTACAATTCTAAACAATTTATCTTGACTCGATGGTATGAGTTTATGTAAAGTCAGTAAGAGTGGGACGTATAAAGACTTCATATCTTTTTTTATTTTCTTTATAAACAAATAAATTAAACAAATAAATGAGGTGACTGAATATGCTTGAGATCATCCGAAAGGTATATAGAAGTAGCGGATCAGGAATTTTTTGGTTTGCACTTATAATGGTTTTTGTTATAGCTCAACCCCTTGCCGCCCAGGGTGTGATTACTGGTAACGTCACTGATGCTAAAACTGGTGAACCTTTGGCAGGCGTAAATGTTTTCATCGTTGCACTGGGCATTGGTGCATCATCCACTGCTGATGGGAATTATACCATAGATAGGATCCCTGGAGGTCGGCATGAAGTGACAGCCGGCTATATCGGTTATGAAACAGCCTCTCAAATGGTTGATGTTTCTTCTGGTTCTACAGTTAATGTCGATTTTGCTTTGGTAAGCAGTCCCTTGATGTTGGATGAGGTATTTGTTACAGGTACAGCTGGTCAGGCTCGAAGGAGGGAGGTTGGTAACAGTGTGGGAACGATCAACATTTCTGAAGTAAATGCACCTATGGCCAATCTTGAAGATATGCTTTCTGCGCGGATTCCGGGCCTCAATATTCAGGGCACATCCGGTGCTTCTGGTGCTGGCGGTGTTATAAGAC
>DTTI01000031.1 GCA_012964825.1 Candidatus Neomarinimicrobiota bacterium | reverse complement strand
TATTACTTGTCAGTGATAGCCACAGACAGCGCCGGTAATTCATCCGATACTGTTGCGAGTAACGGTGTAACAGTGGACTTGACCCCTCCAAAGAAGGGACAAATCATTGATCTTACACCCTACGACCTTTTTTCGGAATCCAAACCAATGCAAACCGTTTCTGTATCTGTAAATAAACAAGACAGGGATTGGGTAAATGACAGTACAAGTCTGGCCGCATACTGGTGGGGATTCACGGATAATTTGAGCGGGATTGATCGTTACCAATTTGCCATTGTGGATTCCGATTCGACCGCCCTAGTGGATTGGTCAGTGCCGGAGACAGACTCGACTACAAGAATTATAAGTCTATCTCCTCCGCTGCAAGATGACCAATATTATTATATTGCCGTAAGAGCTTTTGATGTTGCTGAAAATGTTTCTGATACTTTGAGTGATGGAGTATATGTTGATCTTACGCCGCCCTCTCTCCCGGAACGATCATACGACCGGATTCTACTGGCTGACACAAGTCAAGTGAGTATTATCTTTTCAGAACCTCTCTCCTCTTTACCAAATGTCTCCGCTTCCGCGATTAGAACTGATACTGTAAAATTTGCTACTGACTTGCGGAATGATACACTGGTTCTTTTTATAGAACCTCCTTTAGTCAGCATGGATTCGCTCACGTTCATACTGACAGATGTTACTGATCTGAGAGAATTGGTGACCGATAGCATAAAAGTAGAAATTCATGCAAAGCTCATGGGAGATTACAATGACAACCTGAAGGTGGATGTGAGTGATGTCAGTAAGTTTGCCGAAGAATGGAAGAACACTGATATAGCTCCCGTAACGGGTGATCCACCACACTTCTATCCGGCCCCAGATGGCACTGTAGATCTTCGTGATGCCATGGCTTTTGCCCGTATGTGGAGGTGGTCCAACAATACAAGCGACACATCTCTCACCTCTGCCTTCCAAATGGGCCAACCTCTGGACGCAAAGATCACACCCGGAGGCTTTGCTGTCACCCTTCCCCGCAACGCACAGTCTGGTGAAATGGAGATCCAATCACAAAGCAGGATAAGGCTAACAAATGGCGAAATATCGGAAAACGGCCTGTTCCTCTCCCGGCAAAGCGCAAGCGGCAAGCACCAGATTATTCACTTTGGACTATTCCCAGAACCGACTAAAGCAAGTGTTCCTGCTCTTTCCTTTTCTATGGACGATCCGGCAATGGAGATAGATCTCAGTTACCGATTCTTCAGCTCAACCGGGGATTTGATATCCAGCGGTTCGGTGACACTGTTTGACTCTCCTCTTCCAACACAGTTTGCTCTGCATCAGAACAGTCCTAACCCTTTCAATCCTGTCACTACAATCGCCTACGATATCCCCGAACCAACTTACGTGGAAATCGCCATTTATGATTTGTTGGGCGGAAAAGTGAGAACACTCGTGAGTAAAGAAATGTCGCCAGGATTTCATTCCGCCATCTGGAACGGAAAGGACGACAGGGGCCGCCTGGTAGCATCGGGGATGTTCATCGTTCGGATGTCAAGTAGTTCATTCATGGACGTCAGGAAGATGCTTATGCTGAAGTAGACAATAACAAGATTGCAACCCTACGATCACGATGGCACCAATTTTTATAAAGTAGAAGTGCGGAGAGAGAGGGATTCGAACCCCCGGTCCCGAAAATCAGGACAACGGCTTTCGAGGCCGCCGCATTAAACCAAACTCTGCCATCTCTCCAAAAACCGAAAAAGTATCACCAACAGGTCACCCTTTCTTACAGATGATACTTAAATTTAGGATTGACGACGGGAATTGAAAAAGGTGGTAAGAAGGGACCCGCACTCTTTCTCCAACACGCCCCCCTTCACCGCTGCCTTGTGGGCAAACCTGGGATCGCTACAAAGCTGATAAAGAGACCCGCAGCACCCCTCTCTTTCATCGTAACAGCCAAAAATGACCTGATCCAGCCGTGAATTAATAATTGCACCGGCACACATGGCGCACGGCTCTTTCGTAACATAAAGCTTGCACCCCTCTAGTCGCCAATTACCCAGGGAAGCACAAGCAGCGGTGATAGCAATGATTTCCGCATGAGCTGTGGGGTCACTGAGCATTTCACACTGGTTGTGCCCTTTGCCTATAAGATGATTCCCCTTTACCACTAAAGCCCCAACTGGGACTTCCTCCATATCAAACGCCCTGTTCGCCTCAACCAAGGCGAGCTTCATCCACTTTTTCTGTGAAGCAGAATTCATTTGACATAAAATGATAAAACCGGTTTTACCGGCTGACTAAAGGGTGGTTCGTAAACGTGAAATTTCCATGGCCAGTTTTTGAACTCCATCCACCACGGTAACATCAAAAGTAGAATCTATCAGGTTGAGACGGTTTGCATAATCGAGACTCTCCGTATACTTGCCCTGTGAAAAGTATGAAGATGAGATCGTCCATATAATGTGTTTAGAGTTTATGTTTTCATCCCGGGAAAATTGCCAGGCGGGGCTGCCTTTCGAGACTTCGTATGTAGTGTCCCTTACCATGGTCAGCAGATTGATACCAAACTGCACAGCCTTACCGTGAGAATTGTCGGCATGATGGGCCAGGGTCAGGCCGGCTGTGCACTCGATGGCCGGATCGTGGGGTGGATCTTGCAAAAGGAGTTTCATGTCTTCCCATGTGGTGTCTTTATAAGCCTTTGCCAAACCTTTTGTAAATCTGACAATGCTTGAATCTATCTCACCCAGCTTTCCAAATGTCCAACCTTGGCCATTATAGCCATCCGTATAAGTGGTATCACGGACAACGGCACTTAAAAACCACTCATTCGATTCAGTGAACTTCCCCTCATCGTAGAGCACCCAGCCGTATTCGGTCATGTCCATATCGGTGGCTGTGACCTGCTTTCTGCAACCACTACCCACAAGGATGCAAGCCATGAGAAG
>DTTI01000030.1 GCA_012964825.1 Candidatus Neomarinimicrobiota bacterium | reverse complement strand
AACAGCACTATGGCCGGACAGCGGACATTGGTCTGAGATTACGATTGTAAATTATGTGCCATCTTAATCTAGGAAGGTTTTTGGCTCTGACTTTTTTGTTTATTGTAACCGGACTAGTTTCTCTATACGGTCAGTCAACCATGATCAGTTTCGAGGATGCCAGTGTCTGGGCTTCAGGTGGCTCACTTCCTGAGAATACTATTGTTCTTGAAAACGATAATGAAGACTACGTCGAAGGTTCAGCTAGTATGTCAGTTATGGTTGAATACCATACCTTCTACGTTTGGGGAGGCTGGACTGACATCAGTTTTACACTAGATGAAGCTTATGATGCATCTACCTATGACGAACTTCATTTCAAACTGAAGATAATTAAAGAGCCGACTCAAAACCACCGCAGTCTGCAGTTCACCTGTGATCTTTTCGAAGATGATGGTGCGGGTGAAGCGGGAGAAATGTGGCGTTACCCAGAAGATCTTGACATTTTCTATACTCCACATTCTATTACCACCGATGATAGCATTGCTTCATCCTGGTTTGATGTAACAATTCCTTTCCGGAATCTGGTACAGCCAGCCTGGTACTCTCCTACGGATGGATGGATGGACTTCAGTGCTATCAGGAAGTTTGCTTTTGGTGTTCATACTGATAATGATTCTGTCTCTTATTCAACGGGAGGTGAGGTTTCAGATACGGTGAAATTTCTCATTGATGACCTTTATTTTGCCAGAAGCCGTGATCACGGTCAACTTCTGAGCATGGAAGAAAATGTCGCAGATTGGAGTGTTAAAACAGGTGATCCTGCTAATATAGTTACCTTAGAAAATAGCAGTGAGTATTATGCTGAAGGTGCAGGTAGTGTTAAGGGAAACATTACAATGGACGAATCAAGCTTTTATGTCTCGGGAATGTGGTCTGATATGAGTTATACATTTGACACCCCAATTGCCGTTGGTAATGCCACATCGCTCCGCTTGGGATTTAAGGTGACTAGCGTACCCATACGTAAGAACCTCATCTTCACCTTTGATGTAAAGGACGTGAATTCAGACGGTTCTGTACAGCTTTTCCGCTGGGGTGGAGATAATGAGCGTCCCGGTCATTATGGACTGTTAAACCATATAGATTCAGACTATCCTAAAGGATATCATGGGAGAACTACAGGTGCCATGTATCGTGAGATTGTAATACCATTTGCTGACATGTTTACACCAGATTCATCATCCAGCCCTGATCACGATAACGTGATTACCAACATTCACACGATTGCCATGGGTATCCATGCCAGACGGGAAGCAAAACTTGATTCAATTGGCGATACAATTTCAGCTGCAGTAAGTGATGAAGCTACATGGTTTATGGATGATCTCAGGTTGGCTAGCAGCAAACGCGACCCCTATTGGCTGGCGATTGATGATGAAGCCCTCGTGGCGCATACTTTCAGTCTGTTCCAGAACTATCCCAACCCGTTTAACCCTACGACCACCATCGAGTATTCACTGGGTGCGAGACGTGATGTAAACCTCTTCATATCCAGTATTAATGGTGAACTGGTGAAAACACTGGAAACGGGTAACAGATCAGCTGGTGCACACAAGGTTGTCTGGAATGGTTTGGATAGCCGCAACAATCCTGTTGCGAGCGGAATATATATTTACACATTGGAGGCTGATGGTTCACAATATTCAAAAAGACTTGTTCTACTTCGCTGATTTCATCAGGTTATCTTCCTTATTCAATAGATTTATTCTACGTAAAATCTTTATTAGTGTAGACCCGACATTTAGTAAACTATTTCATTAACTGTTAAGGAAAAATTATGCAACTCAAGTCATTGAGGTTCAATTCCATCACCATAATTGCGATATTATTCATTTTTGGTTGCTCCAGAGATAATAGCGCTGAGCTGGTAATCAAAAGCGCAAAAATATATACTGTAGATCCTGGAAATCCCAAAGCGTCTGCTGTTGCAGTGAAAAATGGACGAATAGTAGCTGTTGGTTTTTATTCCGCTGTTGAACCCCTTATAGGTCCTAACACTGAAGTTATTGATCTTCAAGGCCAAACGATGATTCCCGGTTTTATCGAATCCCATGGTCACATCATGGGTCTAGGTTCTTCAAAGATGAAACTCGATCTGAACGGAATCAAGGACTACAATGAACTGGTGGATATGGTGGCTGATGCCGTGTCGGAAACGGAGCCGGGAGAATGGATATTGGGAAGAGGATGGCACCAGAGCAAATGGACACCTAAACCAAAAATCATGGTGAAAGGTTTTCAGACGCATCACAAGCTAAGTGCCGTATCACCGGACAATCCTGTTTATTTGACTCATGCCAGCGGGCATGCAGGTTTTGCTAACGCCAAGGCTATGGAAATTGCTGGGATTACCTCTGGGTCTAACTTTGAAATGGAATTGGGTGATGAAATTATTTTAAAAAGAAATGATGGTGAGATAATTAGAGACGTGAATGGAAGCCCTACAGGTATATTCAACGAGGTAGCTCAGCGGCTAATCTCCAAACATTTACCAGAAGAAAACGATTCCTACCGCGACAGATCTCTTGAACTCGCAATAGATGAGTGTCTTCGATACGGTGTCACCTCTTTCCAGGATGCTGGATCAGGAAAAGCCAGTATTGACACTTACAAACGTTTCTTGAATTCTGGCAAAATGAAAATTCGTTTATATGTCATGCTCACAAGCCGTGACCCTGATTTGTTAAAAGATTGGTACCAAAGTGGACCAGAAATTGGTCTTGGAAATAACTTTCTTACCATTAGGGCTATAAAACTAAATGCCGACGGTGCCCTCGGTTCCAGGGGGGCATGGCTTTTAGCAGATTACAGTGACCGCCCGGGACATGCCGGCATGTCTACCCAGGAATTGAGTTATGTTCGTGAGGTATCAGAAAAAGGTCTTCAGTATGGCTTTCAAGTTAACACTCATGCCATTGGTGACAGAGCGGTGCGCGAGGTTTTGGATCAGTATGAATACGCTTTCGTAAGAGTTCCGGAAAAAAACCACAGGTTTAGAATTGAACATGCCCAGCATATAGATCCGGAAGACATTCCACGATTCAGTGATATGGGTGTTATAGCATCCATTCAAGGTATTCATATGAGTTCAGATCGACCTTGGGCTATTGATCGTCTGGGTAAAAAAAGAATTGAAGAGAGTGCCTATGTTTGGAGAAATTTACTTAAATCAGGCGCTGTGGTTATTAATGGCACAGACGTTCCCGTTGAGCCCATCAGTCCCATTGAATCATTTTACGCTTCAGTTACAAGAAAAACATTGGAGGGATACCCACCCGATGGTTATGAACCGTCGCAGAAAATGACCAGGGGTGAAGCATTGAAAAGCTATACACTGGACGCCGCCTATGGTGCCTTCGAAGAACATTTCAAAGGTTCCATCAAAGTGGGTAAAGTTGCTGATTTCACTGTCCTTTCCCGGGATATTATGACCGTTTCTGACGACGCCATCCTAGGAACCAAGATTCTTTATACAATTGTTAATGGAAAGATTGAATACAAGGCAGAATAATGATATAATATTACAGTGTTGTCATTTCTTAATTCTACCGATGTGATGCTTCTGGAACTTTTTAACAGGAGTGTCGCAAATCCTCTTTTTGATTTTATTTTCCCTTTTATTACCGATTCATCTAACTGGGTATTACCTCTAATCGCCTTCTACATCTACCTTTTCCGCGATGACTGGAGGCGGGCATTAAAGGCATTACTCATAGCCGTTTTTTGTCTTATTCTATCTGATGTGATGGCCGCACAAATGATCAAACCGATGGTGGGTCGAATTCGCCCTTCTCATGAATTGTCTGAATCTATAAGACTGCTTGTGGGGAAGGGGGGGAAATATTCTTTTCCTTCCAACCACGCAGCTAACAGTATGGCGTTTGCTATAGTTACAGGTTTTTTCTACCCCCAAATGAGACGTTGGTTATTGTTTATTGCAATCCTTGTGGGATTCAGCAGGGTTTATGTAGGTGTTCATTATCCAGGTGATGTTATGGCGGGCGCGCTTTTTGGTTTTGTTATAGGGAATTTCATACTTCACGTATATTCACTTTTTGTTGTTAATTTGTCAATCACTGAGAAAATTCAATGGATAAGTAGGGGAATTAAATCAAGTAATCAACTTTGAATAATATATTTAATCTAAAACGGACATCTACTATAAGGCTTAACCGAATACTATTAATTGCTATTCTCTCCTCATTACACGCAGTTCCAGATGAGACTAGTCTTCAAAGATCTGATCTTATAGATAATCCTCAAAGAAAATCAGCTTTTACACATCAAGTCCACTCTGCATTAAAGTATTATAGGTTGCCTTATTCAGGTGAAAATACTTCTTTCCGCAAAGCGGAAACCAACAACACTGTTTTCAGAATTTCTCTTAAATCACGAAGAAACAATTTTGAGGAAGTTGTAATCCTTGGATTTTCTTGTGTTGGGAAAGTGATGCAGCGTGAAATGCATAAAGAAAATAAATCTAATTATGTTGCATTAATTCCTTCTATTGTTACAATTCATTGCAGTATTCCTGTAGGACGTGATGACTCTCAACTTACTGCTTCAACCAGTTCTGTTGTTTTGAGGAATTTTGTTGATGGTACAATTACAGCACGTGAATTCTGGGATGAAATAACCAATTCAATGGAATACATTTCCGAAGCTCATTACATTAACAAATCACCGGCAATATTTGTTACAGATGTAGAATACGAAAACCTTATTGCGGCAAGGATTGCACTTGAAAACAAAAATAATCCGCGCACTGCTAATCTTCTATCAATGGCATCCAAAGCTAAATATGTTTGGGGCCTCCAGGCTAAAGTTGAATCCTTGCTCATGGACCAAATGAAAACAAAACATATGGATCTTATGATTGCTGTTATGGGCAAAACGCCTAATGATGAAGAAATGTTAAGACTTGGTAGATTGGTATTTTTGCATGTACAAAAACCACAGGATGAGTTAATAGACAGTCATACCGGTGATTCTCTACGTTATGTCTGGGGTGGTCGGTCATACCCCAAGGCTATGGATCAGTATTATGACGAATATTACGAGCGTACCAATTTGCCCAGACCCAGAAGAAAAATTGACTGAAGCTGCTAATCTTCAGATCATTTTCATTAATAAATAGTGAGTTCAAAAATTGCGGTTATCGGCGCTGGTATATTTGGTGCATCTACAGCATTAGAGCTAGCGGATAGGGGACACAGAGTTACTCTAGTGGAACAATTTGATCAGGGCGATTCTCGAACAACCAGTAATGGACTCACACGAAATATTAGATTTTCTCATGCCGGTGATGAATGGTACACCCGATCAGCCTGGATGGCGAGGTCTCTTTGGAAAGAACTTGAAAATCGGTTGTCAACTGAATTAATGGTGGAATGTGGAGTCGCCTGGTTTTCCCATGATGAGGATGGGTGGGGTGCGTTAAGCCTAAAAACATTGGAAAGTGAAGGAATTCCAGTAGAACGAATTGATCCCAGCGAGGGGGAACGTCTTTATCCAAGTTTTAATGGTGATGATCTTAGTTTTATCGTCTTTGAACCAACTGGTGGGATTTTACGAGCACGAAAATCCGTTAATGCTCTACGTTCGGCATTTTCTGAAATGGGAGGGAATTTTATTCAAGGAAGGGCAGAAAACATTGGAGGCCGTGTAATGGTTAACGGAACCGACGTTGGGGGGGATATTGTAGTGTGGGCATGCGGACCGTGGATACCTCTCCTTTTTGATCTGGGCATGGACCTTCAAGTGACTACACAGGAAGTAATTTTCTTTGAATCACCCCCAGAATGGGATGCACCCAATGTCCCCGCTTATACAGATATAGAAGAAGCTTTTTACGGATGTGGCGGTTGCGAAGGGCGGCCTTTTAAACTTGCTTCAGATGTTCGAGGCAAGGAATTTAATCCTGACAAAGATGAAAGAGAACTCAGCAAAGAACAATTGAAATGGTGCAAAGACTATTTAACCAAGCGTTTTCCAGATCTTTCTGGAGCAAAGGTAAAAGAAAGACGTCTATGTCAATACACCTCCACATCTGATAGCAATTGGATTGTAGCTCAAGTTCCTGGCTTTAATCATCAATGGATTGTGGGAGCGGGATCAGGACACGGTTTTAAACACGGACCGGCATTAGGAAAATATGTTGCTGACCTAATAGAAGAAAAGACTAAGCCTGAGACAAAATTTGCCATTAATGAACGGCCTTACAATTCTGGTGGCTGGCTTCATCTCTACAACAAACAGCATCTTTAATTCTCTTTTTCTTATTTTCTTACCCATTTTGTCTAAATCAATCCTCCGTGGTATTTTCATAGACTATATGGGGCAATAAGCAAGAAAATTGAAATAAAGGAGAAAACATGAAAACTACAAAATTCCTTCTTTTTACCATACTGACCGTAACGTTTCTATCAGCACAAAACCGTAGAACTATTGAACCTGCACCCGATCGTAGTGAAGGTGAAGGGCCCTTTCAGAAGTTAATTATTAGAGGAGGAACATTAATTGATGGTACTGGTGCGCCTCCTCGTGGTCCAGTTGATATCGTCGTTGAGGGAAATAAAATTACCCGGGTAGCTAGTGTGGGAACACCCTTTATTGAAATTGATGAGGAACGACGCCCCAAGGATGCCACTTTTGAAATAGATGCCCATGGAATGTACGTGTTGCCCGGAATCGTTGATTTACACACGCATCTAGGTGGCGTACCTAAGGCACCAGAAGCTGAATATGTGTATAAACTTTGGCTAGGACATGGAATAACAACTACGCGGGGTGTTCCTTTTACCGGATTTGACCTTTCTCTTAGTGAAAAAGGAAGAAGCGAAAAGAATGAAATTACTGCACCTAGAATGTTCTCTTATCATCGTCCTGGAAGTGGAGGAGATGACTGGAAGGATGGTTCTGTTAATACTCCCGAGACGGCACGTAGGTGGGTCCGTTACGCTGCAAGAAAAGGCGCTGATGGAATGAAACTTGGCTCCTACCCTCCGGATGTTATGGCTGCATTACTGGACGAAGCAAAGAAGCAAAATCTCGGTTCCACGGCGCACTTGGCACAAACTGGTGTAGCACAAATGAATGCCATCGACGCTGCTCGTCTGGGGCTCGGCTCAGTTACACACTTTTATGGCTTGTTCGAATCCATGTATGAGACAAACGACGTTCAACCATGGCCTGTGGGCATGAATTATAGTGATGAGCAGTACCGTTTTGGACAGGTAGCCCAGCAGTGGAAACTGGTGAAACCCCACGGTAAAAAGTGGAAATCGCTGTTGAAAGAATTTCTGGCTTTGGACACTACTCTTGACCCCACCATGACCATCTATGCGGCGGGTCGTGATGTGATGCATGCCAGGAACGCGGATTGGCACGATGAATATACCTTGCCGTCAATGTGGGAATTTTACACACCCAGTAGAGAGAGCCACGGATCATACTTTTTTGATTGGACCACCTGGGATGAGGTGGCTTGGCGAAATTTCTATAGGGTCTGGATGATGTTTTTAAATGAATACAAGAACATGGGTGGGCGTGTTACTACAGGTTCAGATTCGGGATTTATCTATAAACTGTATGGATTTGGTACCATTGAAGAATTGGAACTTCTTCAGGAGGCTGGTTTTCATCCGTTAGAGGTAATACGCTCCGCTACAATGCACGGGGCCGAAACCCTTTATAAACCGTTGGGGAAACCCATCGAGTTTGGAGTCATCCGCTCAGGAATGCTGGCGGATATGTTGATTGTTGATGAAAACCCTGTGGAAAATCTCAAAGTACTCTATGCCACTGGAGCTGTCAGACTGAATGATCAAACCGGGGAGGTTGAACGGGTAGGGGGTGTGAAGTTCACCATAAAGGACGGAATTGTTTACGACGCTCAACGGCTTCTTGACGATGTAAAAAAGATGGTTAAGAAACAAAAACGGGAAAAGGGGGACAGAATCCTGCATTAGTAGTCAACCTGTGAAGTATTCTTCACTTTTAATTACTGCACTTCTCTATTCCAATTTTTTCTTATGCGCACAGGGATACACCTCCGGCGGAATACTTCATCCCAACCAGGCCTCCTACGATGTTACTTATTACGATCTCAATTTCCATATCGATCCGGAAAAACGATTCCTAAAAGGAACAACCACAGCACATATAAATATTCTTGAGAGGGTTGACAGTCTCAAGTTTGATCTAGTTGATGCATTTACGGTGCGAGACGTCAAGGCAAATGGACGACGGGTGCCTTTTAATCACCAAAATGATGCTCTTTGGGTAGATATACCACCCTATAACCAGGGTAAATTCTGTAAGATCCAAATCAAATATGATGGGCATCCTCCAACAGCCGTCAACCCTCCATGGGACGGCGGATTTACCTGGAAAGAAGACAGTGACGGAAATCCGTGGATTGGAATGTCTTGTGCTAACGAAGGAGGAAAAATGTTCTTTCCATGTAAGGACCATCCATCCGATCGAGCAGACAGCATGGCAATTTCAGTCACCGTTCCAAAAGGATTGTCCGTGGCTTCTAACGGTAATTTGCTGAATATATTCGAAACTGATAAGGGTTCAACCTATAACTGGAAAACACGCTACCCCATTGCCAACTATAATATCAATTTCACCATTGGCGCTTTCGAAAAAGTTGAGAAAGAGTTCATCTCCGTCACAGGAAGGTCAATGCCTGTCATTTTCTACGTGTTGAAAGAAAATAAAAACAAGGCGGAACCCCATCTAAACATGGTAATGAAGATGATCAGCTCTCATGAAAACTATTTTGGTGAATACCCATTCATTTATGAAAAGTTCGGTCTGGTGGAGACACCTTATCTAGGAATGGAACATCAGACCATCAACGCTTATGGAAATCAATTCCGTTACACTGAACTGGGCGGGGAGTCGTTTGACTGGCTTCTTCTTCACGAGTTGGGGCATGAGTGGTGGGGAAACAAAATGAATGCCGCTGATTGGTCTGATTACTGGATTCACGAAGGGATCTGCACTTACGCAGACGCCCTTTATCACCGGGAAATGGCCGGGGAAGAAGGATATCATAAAAAAATGGCCATTGCGAGACATGGTATCCAAAATGTGATGTCCATTATTCCCAAACGGAATGCCACTACAGATGAAGTTTACCAAAGTGACATCTACGGCAAAGGATCATACCTGATGCACTCTCTTCGTTTCATCATGGGCGATAGACGTTTTTTTCACGCTCTCAGGGATTTCATCACAGACCTTCAATACACCTACCAAAATCTTGTACTGGAAAAGGATTTCACAATGCACTTCAGCAGCCGCGCCGGCCAGGATCTGAGTCCTTTCATCCATATGATGCTCTATACCACAGACCTTCCAGTAGCTGTTGTGCGAAAGGTCAAGGAGAATCGTTATGCCTTGAGTGTAGAAGCAGTAGGAATGAAACTCCCTGTTGAGGTGAATATCGGGGACAGGATTCGAAAAATTAAGCTCAGTTCAGATCCGGTTCTCATTAGAGCTAAGGAAAAACCGGTTATCGATCCTAACCACTGGTATTTATGGAGGAGGGATTTCGATGAAAAGAGTGACTATTAGTTTTACTTTACTTTTTATTTATTATGCTGGGTGTGGGGCACCGCCTCAGAATGCTTCTCCTGAAGTTATCACGACTGAAGAAAGTAGATTCGCTCCCTCAACATGGGTATCACTCCAAAGTAGAATTTTCTGTGCTCAGACTCCTTTGAGACATTTAACCGTACTAACGATTGATCATTGCACAGTAATTTTTTTGGATTATGGATAAAAAACTGATCCTTTTTGTCCCAATTGGTTTGTGGCTCATTTATGTCATAACCATGAGTGCCAGGCATCCTGAAGTAAGGTGGGATTGGGAAAAGGAAGAAACGAAAACTTTAAGTTTTCCGCCAGGGTTCGTTTGGGGCGTGGCAACGGCAGCACACCAAGTTGAAGGTGGATGCACAAATAACTGGTCGGAGTGGGAGAATACTCCCGATGAAAACGGTAACCCAAGAATTCACAAAGGTAATAAATCAGGTATGGCCTGTGATCATTGGAACCGTTACAGGGAAGACATTGGACTTATCGAAAGCCTGGGAGTAGATATGTATCGCTTTTCTGTTGAATGGAGCAAAATAGAACCCCAGGAGGGACAATTTGACTACAGTGCCTTAGAACACTACAAAGATGTTTGTATTGCTTTAAAGCAATCGGGTATCACCCCAGTAATCACCCTGCACCATTTCACCAATCCGCTTTGGTTTGAGGCCAAGGGCGCTTTTGAGAAAGAAGAAAACCTGGAATATTTCGTCAGGTTCGCTGAACAGGTTTTTGACTATCTTAAGGACCATGTAGACATATGGTGCACCGTTAATGAGCCAGCTGTTTACACCTACCAGGGATATTTTAATGGAGTTTGGCCGCCGGGGAAAATGGATCCTCAACTAGCCGGGACAGTATTAAAAAACCTTTTAGAGGGACATGTCCGTGTTTATAAGGCCCTTAAGTCAAAAAAGGGTGGAACTAGGGCACAAATCGGCATTGTGAAAAACATATTTCCCTTTGATCCTTACAACCGTTGGAATCCTTTGGATTGGATGGTAACCCGGATACTGGACAATGCTTTCAACAGTGTGGCTCTGGATTTCTTGATCTCAGGAACATACGATTTTTCAATGCCCACCATGGCAAAAGTGGAATATGAAAATCCTAAGGCCGTTGGTACACTGGATTTCATTGGGCTCAACAATTATTCTCATCAGCGAATCAATTCACATCTCAACCTGAAACAATTCTTCACCATTGAGTTTTACCCTCATGAACAAATGACGGATATGCATTACCCCATTTATCCGGAAGCTCTCTATCGGTCCATTAAGGTGGCATCGCAAATGGGGGTGCCTATATATATCACCGAAAACGGCATCGCAGATGGGACAGATGACAGAAGAGCTATTTACATTGATCGTTACATTCGGGCGGTCTCAAGGTCAATTCAAGAAGGATATGACGTCCGAGGTTATTTCTACTGGTCACTCATGGATAATTTTGAGTGGACAGAAGGTTATGACATGAAATTTGGCTTGTATGAGGTTGACTTTATTACTCAAGAACGGAAACTCAGAGAGGGTTCCCGTCGGTTTATTGAAATCGTTGAAGGCTCAAAAGGTGATTAGAAAATTGCCTAAGGTTGACCTCTGTCTTTTAGTGATCCTGTGCTGTATTGTAAATCTTTCAGCTGAAAATCGAAAACGTGCCCGGGATCTAGGTGTTGAAATTGGAATATTCTCCCCAGGTGAAAATAATGCAATCAGCGATGTAGAGGGTGTTACGGTGGGACAGACAACGGTTATAAAAGGTGACAGTGTACGTACCGGTGTTACGGTCATTTTACCGCATGGTGGCGATCTTTTTCATGAAAAAGTACCTGGTGCAATATATGTAACCAACGGTTTCGGAAAGTTGGTTGGAACAACTCAAATCGAAGAATTGGGTACAATTGAAACCCCCATTGCTCTCACCAACACCCTTAACACATTTTTGGTCGCTAATTCTCTTATCGATTATATGATTACTGTCTCTGGGCCACTTCGATCTGTTAATCCTGTTGTAGGCGAAACAAATGATTCTGGATTGAATGATATCCTGGGAAGGCATGTAAACAAACAGCATGTTTTTGCTGCCATAAATAATGCTACTGGCGGGGCTGTGGAAGAAGGATCCGTTGGGGCGGGCGCCGGTACCCGCGCACTGGGTTTTAAAGGAGGAATAGGAACCGCATCCAGAGTTTTGCCTAAGTCTTTAGGTGGTTACACCGTAGGAGTGTTGGTCCAATCCAATTTCGGCGGCCTCTTTACCATTGATGGTGTACCCGTAGGGAAAGAAATGGGGAAGATTCTCTTCAAGAAAGATTTGACCATCGAAGACGAAGGGTCATGTATGATTGTAGTTGCTACGAACGCACCATTATCGCCGAGAAACCTGAAGCGAATGGCGAAGCGGACAGCACATGCTTTCGGTAGAGTAGGCGCATATTCTTCAAATGGAAGCGGAGATTATGCTATTGCTTTTTCGACATCTCAAAAGGTTCGTCGTATTTCAAGAGGTAATGATCTAGAGTTTGTTCTGCAAGAAGTACATAACCGGCACATGAGTCCTCTTTTTCAGGCAGTTGTTGAAGGGACGGAGGAAGCCATTGTAAATTCAATTCTTATGGCAACAACCGTCGAAAGTAAATATGGTCGATCTGAAGCGATCTCAATTGAAGAGGTAGTAAAAATATTAAAAAAATATGGTGCAATAGAGTAGATACTTGAACCCCACCAGTCTAATTGTGTTGGGGCTTTTAAGGACCACTATTCATACAAAGAATTTGCGAAAGGGGGCCGTGAAGCAAAGCTTCGTCGTGAGGTGGAAAAAAGATTACCAATGAAGACACGACCATAATCTTTTGGATAAATGGAAATGCATCAAAATATCATTAAACTTTTTCTATTCTCAATAATTGTTTTTTGTGGGTGCTCCGATTCTTCTCTTCCTTTAGCTACTATCACTGAATCTGAACAGGAGGTTGACTTTTCTTTTGAGCTATTAAGCCACAGCAACACTATTTCACCGACCCTATTCTGTAATGTTCGAATATCAAACATATCAGAACTCCCTATTACTTTTTGGTTATTAACTTTAGAAGTGCTAACTGATCAAGGAACATTAATCACAGGAACATTGTGGGATGATGATCTCATTCTCAATCCAATGCAAACATACATTGCTGAGGGTATTCCTTTGGCGGTAAGACCAAGCTGTGTCAATTCAGGTAAGGTGTGTGCCATAACCTCGACAAGCGGTGAATTGGTTCAAAGCTGGAAGGTTATTGGCAAATATGCTGAGAGCAATTAATCTTTGGTGCGAAAAATGAACTGCAATGTTGTGAAGGCTTGTATCAATAAATTACTTAATAGGAGCATCGTCTATTTTGTTATCTATATGATGATTGTTCCTTTGTGGTCTCAAAATGAAAAAATTACTAATAAAGAAATGAACCAAAAGATCAATAAGACTGAAGAAGAGTGGCAAGGTTGTCTTACCCCGGAGGAATACAGAATTCTTCGAGAAAAAGGAACAGAAATGGCTTTTACGGGTAAATTCAACAAACATTATGAAGAGGGTATTTACAAGTGCTCTGGGTGTGGCGCGAAACTATTCTCTTCGGATACTAAATATGATTCCGGATCAGGTTGGCCCAGTTTCTGGAAACCTTTATCAGAAGGGATTGTTGAGACAAAATTGGATCGTAGCATGGTTATGGAGCGTACGGAAATCCTCTGCGCAAAATGTGGTGGTCACCTAGGACATCTTTTTGAAGACGGTCCCAATCCAACTGGTTTACGTTATTGCTTAAATTCCATATCCCTTGATTTCGATTCGAAAGAGAAGAAAAATTAACTAGTGACTTTGAGGGATGAAGGATACTTACAAAGAAACCAATAAATCAGGCCTTAAACCGTTACTGAACCCGAGAGAGGAAACGTACGAAATACCAATTTCAGTTCTTTAGTTTACATTTTTTGATAAATACGAGCATTCTTATTAACTATAGTTACTAACTAACTATTTTAATATAAATGTGGTTGAGAAAATTAATTAAAGGTATACTTTCATAACTTTTGCGACATGGTCATTTCTTGTGAGAGATTATCAACTGTGTCTATGATTATGAAAGACCTAGGATAGTCATGGAGTTTTACCCCCATGTCGGGATTACATCCCGCTTATCTATAGATTCTGATTGTGCTATTCGCAGTGGTGAAGAAAAACACTGGAAACATACCCATGATGATTGGGTCTTTAACCACTATACAAAAACGATCTAAGGTTGCGTCTCTTCTCAACATTTCTTCTTTTTTCGGTATTTCTTAATTCTCAATCTTACCAGGACTATGTGAAGACCATGTCCCGTCTTCACGATAATGATACACCTGTTTCATCTGGAATGGTGGTTTCATTATCCAATTTCGTGTACTCTCAAAACGTGGTCTATGGAAAGATTAATGACAAAAAGATATCCGGATATCTTTCTATGCCTTCAAAAGGGGCTTCAGATTTACCCGGAATTATCCTTATCCACGAATGGTGGGGTTTAAATGATAACATTCGCAATGTGGCAGATCAATTTGCAGAAAAAGGTTTTGTTGCGTTGGCAGTTGACATGTATGAGGGTAAAGTGGCTGATTCTTCTGCCGACGCTAGAAAATTTATGTCTGCTGTTGGAAAAGCTCCGGATTCTGCAAAGCAAAATATTCGACAAGCGTTTACATACCTCAAGGAAGTAGTTAAATCTGAGAAAATTGGAGTAATTGGATGGTGCTTTGGAGGTGGTTGGTCACTTCAAACTTCCATTCTACTGGGCAAAAGCCTGGATGCATGTGTTATTTATTACGGTAGAATCATTTCAGATAAGAAGCAACTAAGCTCCATTCAGTCGCCGATACTTGGAATATTTGGTGGTGAAGACAGGGGCATTCCTGCAGACGGTGTAAAAGCTTTTGAACAGACTTTAAAGGATTTAAACAAAACTGTTTCAGTCCATATTTATGAAGGAGCTGGGCACGCATTTGCAAACCCTTCTGGAAATAATTATCAAGATACTCCTGCAAAGGATGCATGGTCTAAGACACTGGATTTTTTCTCTCACTACCTAAAAACTAATTAGTCCGGATGTCTGGCATCCGTATTCCTTTATTACTGGCAGTTATTTTTTCTCTATTCAATTCTTGTGTTCGAACTTCCCGGGTTCAGCCTCATTCATCCGCTCCTGAGGTGATATCCCTATTAGGAATATCACTGTATCCCATGAATTTCTCTGGCAATATCCTTGACACTTACATCCGAAATCTTGAAAAGGCTCAGACGGATTATGATAATAATCCTGAAAATGCAGACAACATCATCTGGCTTGGCCGACGGACTGCATATTTCGGTGAATACCACAAAGCCATAGAGATTTTCAGTGAAGGGATAACAAAATTCCCGGATGATGCTAGAATGTACCGTCATCGGGGGCATCGTTATATAAGTACAAGAAAATTTGACTTGGCTATTGAAGATCTTGAAAAGGCTTCGAAGCTAATTTTTAATAAAGAGGATGAAATTGAACCAGACGGTCTCCCCAACGACAGGAATATTCCCACCAGCACATTGCAGTCCAATATCTGGTATCATCTTGGACTGGCATATTACCTTACTGGGAATTTGGATAAAGCTTTCCGCAGTTATATGGAATGCATGAGAGTATCCGGTAATAATGACATGCTAGTAGCAACTTCTCATTGGTTATACATGACCTTGAGACGTATGGAACGGGAAAAAGAAGCTGCTGATCTTCTTCTTCCAATTTCTGAAAAGATGGATATTATTGAAAACGATGCTTACCATCAATTGCTGTTATTTTACAAGGGCAAAATTGCTGAAAGAAATCTCTTCAAAGAAGGAGAGGACGCTCTGCAAAACACCACATTGGCTTACGGCGTTGCAAACTGGCACTGTTATAATGGAAACGAGGAGAATGGGTCGCGACAATTGAAATCAATACTGACTGGTGATTACTGGCCGGCTTTTGGATATATCGCTGCCGAGGCAGATGTGGTAGATAATAGATGCCGCTAACAAGGAGATAGACATGAAACCCTGGATGATTTACGGTGCTAACGGATATTCGGCGCGGATTATCTTGAAGGTGGTTTCTGAACGGGGAATGAAACCAATTATTGCTGGGAGAAATCGTGATCAAATAGATCAACTTTCCTCAGAACATGGTTTGGATAGTCGTATCTTTGACCTTACATCATTTGACTCTGTTTCTGAGCAAATTTCTGATATAGATATTCTCCTCAACTGTGCTGGTCCTTTCTCATCTACCGCTGAAATGATGATATCAGCCTGTCTTCATACCTCGACCCACTATATTGACATTACCGGAGAAATAGATGTTTTCGAATATGCCCATTCTAAAAATAGAGAGGCAAAGGCTTCAAGTGTGGTTATTTGCCCGGGTGTTGGTTTTGATGTAGTACCGACAGACTGTCTCGCTGTAATGTTACAAAGGGAGCTTCCATCCGGCACGGATCTTTCTTTAGCATTCCAGCCTGTTGCAAGCAAATTAAGTCCCGGAACAGCTAAGACAGCTGTGGAAGGTGCATCCAAAGGAGGCTGGATACGAAAAAATGGGAAGCTTCTTTCTGTTCCTTTAGCCTATGCAACTAGAGAAATCGATTTTGGTTCTGGGCCTAGAAATACTGTATCCATTTCATGGGGAGATGTATCAACTGCTTATTTCAGCACAGGCATCCCCAATATTCAGGTGTACCTCCCTATGTCTGAAAAAGGAATTGAGCGTCTAAGAAAAAGACGTAAATATGCAAAAATTATGAAGCCAGCTATGGTTCAAAATTTTCTTAAACGTAGAATCGAAAAAAATATAAAAGGTCAATCCGAGGAAGAAAGGAAAAATTCAAAAATGAACATCTGGGGAGAGCTAATGAATCCTTCTGGGGATTCTGTTGTTGGTCGTTTCGATACTGGGAACGGATATGATGTTACGGCTGTAGGGGCCGTTGAAATTGTTTCTTTCCTTAATTCAAACAGGGTTGATGGAGGTTATTACACACCTGCAATGTTAGCAGGCACCTCAATCCTGGAAAAACTTCCAGGTTACACCGGTATCCAATTCGAAAGATTCAAAGAAGAAGAACATGAATAAAATTCGTGAGATATTACTTTTCCTTTTTCTTTCGATGGTTCTTTATCTTTTTTTCTGGCCTGTTCCCGTAGATCCTGTCATTTGGGAACCTCCTCATTCTCCTGCCTTGGAAGGTGATTACACCCCTAATAACTATTTAGTAAACGTTGAAAGATTTGGTTTGGGTGATGGTATTGGGCCAGAAGATGTCGATGTAGATGCTTTCGGTAATATATACACCGGTTATGAAGAAGGTGAAATAATCCGGTATAAACCTGACGGCAGTGGAGGAGAGCGCTTCGCCCACACTGGCGGCCGACCTTTAGGTCTAGAGTTTGATAAATATGGGAATCTCATAGTTGCTGACGCACTCCAGGGACTACTCTCCATTGATCCTGTAGGAAAAATCACCGTCTTAACAACAGGTACCAATGATGTCAAGTTCGGGTTTGCCGACGATCTGGATATTTCTCCAGATGGAACAATCTATTTTTCAGATGCATCTTCAAAAACTGGTATTACTGACTACAGACATGATATTGTTGATCACCGCCCCTATGGTGGTCTATTTGCTTATGAGCCCCAAAGTAAAAGGACTTATCTGGTACAAGACAGTATGTATTTTGCCAATGGCGTTGCTGTCAGCCCGGAAGGTGATTTTGTTTTGGTAAATGAAACAAGTGAATACAGGGTGAGAAAAGTGTGGATTAAAGGAAACATGAAAGGTAAGAGTGAGATTCTCATGGATGGACTTCCCGGGTTCCCTGATGGAATTTCTTCTAATGGTCGTGGAATCTATTGGATTGCACTACCATCAAGACGGCAGACCATTATTGACGATCTTTCTGATAACCCTATTATGAGGAAGATGATTCTTCGGTTGCCAGAAGCCATTCAACCTGCCCCACAAAGATATGGCTTTGTTTTGGGAATTGATGGAGAAGGGAATGTCGTTCATAATCTCCAGGACCCTTCACCTGATTCATTTTCACCCATAACCAGTGTGGAAGAGCATGACGGTATGCTCTACCTTGGGAGCCTTACTTATTCCGGTTTTGCCAGAATCAGGGCTCCTGAATAAGATTTAGCGCTGACTGAGTCAGGAAGGGTATCATATCACCAAATATAGCAAAACGCTTGTCTTCAGTTTGACCTCTTACATACCTGATATATATCTGGGCCACAATCCCTACTACACGAAAAAGGCCAAGAACATGATAAAATTTTATAGCTGAAATATCACGACCGATTATTTCTGAATAACGTTCCAACAGTTCATTTCGGAATAAGAATCCATTTTCCGTAGGCATCATTGCCGCTTTCCTTAAAAATTCTGGGTCAGACGGTTCACTCCAATAACTCAACAATGAACCGAGATCACTTAATGGATCACCTAGTGTACACATATCCCAATCAAAAACTGCTACCACCTCTTTAGGACTGTTTTTGGAAAACATAATATTGTCCAGTTTGTAATCATTGTGAACAAGAGAATAATGTGTTGAATCTGGAAGGTTATTCTCAAGCCAGGCGTAAATCTCATCCATCTCTGGCATTTCCTGGTGTTTTGCCTTTTCCCATCGAGTGTACCAACCATTCACTTGGCGGGAGATGAAACCTTCCGGTTTTCCCAGTTCACTTAATCCTAAAACATTATAGTCAACTTTGTGAAATTTTGCGAGTACGTCTATCAAGGCCTTACTCATATAGCGAGGAGCTTCCGGCATGCTGGAAAATTCTTTTGGCAAGTTTCTCCTTATCACAATACCCCGCCGTCGATCCATGATGAAAAAAGGTGCACCGATAACATCTGGATCAGCACATAACAGAAACGCCTGTGGTGCGTATGGGAACGCCTCATGTAGAACTGAAAGAACCTTAAACTCTCGGTCCATGTCATGCGAGGATGGTGCCACAGGTCCAAGAGGAGGCCGTCTTAAAACATATTTACAGGCTCCGTAGTCTAAGAGATAGGTTAGATTGGCAGCACCACCGCCAAATTGCCTTACTGTAAGTGCTTTTTCAGTGCCTTCGAGTTTTCCCCGCAAATATTCAGCAAGACACGATTCATCAAACCGTTCATCAGGGCGAACGGAGATGGTATCATTATCCATCAGTATATTGTTTAAGAATCTGTTTTGCCACTGACCGTTTATGAACCTCATCAGCACCATCATAAATCCTAGCCCCTCGCTCATGACGATACCAGAAGGAGAGGGGGGTATCATCGGTAATTCCGAGAGCACCGTGCGTTTGAATAGCTCTATCCAGAATTTTTGTAAGGACATCAGCCACATAGAACTTAATGATAGAGACATCCCTTCTGGCCGCATAGGGTCCTTTTTCATCTATTTGTCTGGCACAATCCAGTACCAAAAGTCGCGCAGCATTTATTTCAGCCCTAGATTCTGAAATCCAGTTGTGAATTACCCCTTCGTTTGACAATGCATGGCCAGGAGACAATTCACGAGAAGATGCGCGTCGACACATAAGATCGAAGGCCCTTTCGCATATACCAATCCACCGCATGCAGTGGTGAATCCTTCCAGGGCCTAAACGTTCCTGAGCCAGTGTAAATCCGGAACCAACATTGCCCAACAGGGATGAAGTCGGGACGCGGCAATCCTGAAAAACCACTTCCGCATGGCTAAAATACCCTTCACCAGTATCTCCCATTACTGAGATATTCCTGACGATTTCATATCCAGGATTATCACTACTGACAATGAACATACTTGCTCGACCATATTTGTCTTTACTTTGTGAATCTGTTACTGCCATGACAATACAAAAACTGGCTCCGTCAGCGGCCGAAGTGAACCACTTTCGTCCATTGATGATGTATTCGTTCCCATCCAAATTTGATGTAGTATCCATCCACGTAGGATTTGATCCAGGTTTATCTGGTTCTGTCATGGCGAAACAACTTCGAATGTTTCCTGCAATGAGTGGCTCAAGGAAGGTACTTTTCTGATCTGGTGAACCGTGTCCTCGAAGGAGTTCAATATTCCCAATATCAGGAGCTTGACAATTGAATACATAATGACCCAAAGGTGATTTGCCAAGAATTTCACTAATTTCGGCAAATTGTGTTAATGAAAGATCCATACCACCATCATTTTTCGGTAGATAGGGCGTCCACCAGCCTTTCTTTTTTACCTTTTTCCTCAAATTTTTAAGATGTTTCATGAGTTTCGAGAATTCATTGGAAAGCAATAAAGATTCAAGAGGTATCACTTCAGACTCGACAAATGCACTTATTTTGTTATTTATTGTCAACTTAATAATATTTTACTGGATTGAAGGGGGGACCCAGGGTTTGCCCACCATCAACAGTCATGGTTTCGCCTGTGGTAAATGAAGAAGCATCTGAGGCAAGATAGAGAGCTATACCGGCAATTTCTTCAGGTTCTGCCAACCTTCTTTGAGGGATGCTTTTGAGGATTTCATCGTGAACTTTTTCATTTTTCCAGAGCCCCGAACTGAATTGAGTCTTGATAAATCCCGGAGCAATGGCATTAACCTGAATATTATCAGGTGCCAATTCTTGAGCCAACATTTTTGTCAACATTACAACTGCAGCTTTACTGATAGAGTAGACTCCCATTCCTATAAGAGGTAGTTTTGCGGCTATTGAAGAAACATTGATTATTTTCCCGCCGCCACGTTTCTTCATGTGTGAAAATGATGCTTTTGCTAATCGAAAATATCCTTTGACATTCACTTCCCAAACTTTATCCCACTGACTTTCCTCAGATTGAAGGAGTGGACCAAACTGCGGGTTTGTGGCAGCATTATTAACAACAATATCAATTCCGCCACATGAATCTAACGTTTTCTGGATGAGATTTTCCACAGCATCTCTGTCCCCCGTATGGGCAGCGATGGGAACAACTTTTCCACTTTCACTATTGATCTCCTCGGCTGCTTTATCTAACCCGTCCTGTTTTCGGCTAGCAATGACAACTGTGGCCCCTGAATTACAAAATCCATTTGCAATGGCCTTTCCGATTCCTCGGGATCCTCCCGTAACTATCGCAACTTTATCTGTTAAATCAAAATTTGGTTTTTTCATGCTACCTCTCTCTTCTAACTTTCTTACAAGAAGAAACGGAGATAGTGGGGGAATTTCAAGACATTTGTTTATGATAACTTTCTGCTTATTTTTAATTGAGTAAACTGATTAAACCATGATAATTGCTATTATTCAACAACATGCATCCAGAGATAATGAGGATAACCTGAATCGGGGATTGATCGCCATTGACAAAGCATCTGAACAGGGAGCCGAACTGGCGGTATTCGCCGAACTTGCATTTACACGCTTTTTTCCCCAGAACCACGCTAGCGGGTCTGTCGCACATCTTTCAGAAAAAGTACCCGGACCTACTACTGAGGCTTTCATGGAAAAAGCGAAAAAACACGGCATGGTTATTGTGATCAATCTTTTTGAAGAGGCAGACGGCAAGACTTATGATTCATCACCAGTTATTGATGCTGACGGCACTCTTCTCGGAACCACAAGAATGGTTCACATTGCTGATTATGACTGCTTTTTTGAGAAGGACTATTATGCTCCAGGAGATCGTGGTGCCCCTGTTTATGACACTGCTGCTGGTAGGGTAGGTGTTGCCATTTGTTATGACCGTCACTACCCGGAATTCATGAGATCCCTGGCAGTGGACGGGGCCGAGCTGGTTGTCATCCCGCAGGCGGGTACGGTGGGAGAGTGGCCTAATGGACTGTTTGAGGCAGAACTAAGAGTCTCCTCTTTCCAGAACGGCTATTTTTGCGCACTTTCCAACCGGGTTGGTATTGAGGACAAAATGGAATTTTCTGGTGAATCATTCGTCACGAATCCGGCTGGGGAGGTGATTGCGCAATCTCCTGCCGGTGAAGATCACATTCTTATGGCTGACATTGATCTCAATCAAGTGTCTTCATCCCATGCCAGGAAACTGTTTTTTCGAGATCGCCGCCCTGAGGTTTACCCCCTTCATTTGAAAAAAGAATGAAATTGGTTAAACTGATTGTTATTTTCGTCTTTTCCTTATGGCTGGCTGGATGTTCCGCATTCACAGCCTACGGACGCCTTGAAAAACAGGCACGGAAGGCTTACCAAAGTGGCAACTACGACCAGGCGGTTTATGATTGTGCCTATGCTCTAAGAATTAATCCAACCTATGATGCGGCGCAATTCCTGATACAGGATTCCTTCAAAGCTGCTGTCATTGAACATGAGTCGCATCTGAAAAACCTTTCCTCCAGTACAGAAAAATTCCGATGGGACAAGATCGTGTCAGAATACAACGATCTTATCAGGCTTAACCAGACTATTGAGCAGCTCCCATCCCTCAGACTAAAGGCAACAGGAGAATTAATTGAGATTGAGACGACTGATTATTCTTCTCAAATAGATACCGCTAAACAGATGGCTGCCGAAACTCATTACGAAGAAGGAGTGACTCTATCCTCAAGTGACGATCTCAAAATAAAGAAACAGGCGGCAAAAGAGTTCAAGATGGCACTGGGCTTTGTTTCGGAATACAGAGACGCATCTGAAAAATACGAAAAGATGCGGCTGGCGGCTATCCTACGAATGGCCATAATGCCTTTTGAAGATAAAACAGAGACATGGCGGAAATACAGCCCTGTCTCTGAAGTGATTATGGACGATGTGATCAGTTATATTCTCCGCGACGATTCTGCCACAGAATTTCTGGAGCTGGTTTCTAGAGAACGACTGCAACAGGTAATGCAGGAACAGGCACTTTCACAGAGCGGCATTATCGATGAATCCATGGCAGTAGAGGTAGGGAAAATACTGGGTGTAAATGAGATCCTGTCCGGAAAGATCACTCAGATTATCGTTTCCCCTGAACAGACAACTCGGAATGTGCGCAATGAAAAGAAAAGAGTTGTCATTCGTCGTGAAAAATATGTTGATGATGAAGGGAAAGAAAAAGTGAGAAAAATTTATGGTGAGGTTGAGGCCAAGGTAATTGTTTTTAAGCGAACAACCAGCGCCCGGATTCGCGGTTCTTACAACATTGTGGACGTAGAAACGGCACGAATTTTGAAGAGTGATTCCTTCGAAGAGTTCTCAAGTTCCAATGTATCATGGGCCACATATTCAGGTGATGATAGAGCAATTTCATATAGCACCCGAGAATTGGCTAAAAAAGGTGAACAACGGGTACCCATTGAGGGTGAAATGATCAACAGGGCCGCAAAAAAGATTTCCACATCCATCGCCAAGTCCATTAAAGACTACGCCCGGTAAGGATCGCTTCGGGCATTTTCATTGTCTGATTCACGCATTCTTGTTGTGGTTCCCGTATTCAATGGAGAACGGTCCATTTTCAAACTTCACACCGCTCTTAATGAAACAAATATTCAACAGCTTCTTTTTATTGATGATGGTAGCTTTGACGCCACGGCCCAAATTCTAAACGATAATGGGATTCCTCATATCAGTCACTCAACCAATCTCGGGAAAGGAGCGGCAATCAGATCTGGGGCCAAATGGGCAATTGAGAACAATTTCCATTGGATCCTGACACTTGATGCCGATCAGCAACACCCTCCATCCGCAATCCGGGAGTTTATGGAAAAAAAGAGAGAAGGGGTGATTCTTACTGGCCACCGGACTGATCTGAAATCCATGCCACTCTCCAGAGTTTTCTCTAACCGGTTCACATCTCTTCTGTTATCTATCAGGACAAACAGGTGTCTTCGAGACTCACAATGTGGATTTCGCCTTATTCCACTATCGCTTTTCGAAGAAGTAGAATTCCATCAAAATGGATTTCAGTTTGAGAGTGAACTGTTAATTAAAGCATCCATGTCAGGATACTCTATAGATCATGTCAAAATCCCTACAGTTTACGGGTTGGAGAAATCTGCCATGAGAAACATCCGAGACACACTTAAATTCGCCGCCATGTATTTCAAATGTTATCTCTGGTAGCATGTTTGGCTGGCTGAGAAAACTTTATAACTGGGTCCTCCATTGGGCGGAAACGTCCTACGCTATTCCTGCACTAATGGCGCTGGCCTTTGCCGAATCATCATTCTTCCCCATTCCTGTTGATATTCTCCTCATCGCTATGGCTGTCGCTATTCCGGGACGATCTTTTGAGTATGCATCTTACGCAAGTCTTTTTTCAGTAATGGGTGGAGTGGGAGGTTACATCATCGGTTCTCAGTTCATGGAAATGATGGGTTGGCCCATTATACATTTCTACGGATACGAGAGTCAGTTTAACTCTCTTAGCGAGACATTTCGTCATTATAACTTTTTTGCTGTACTGGCAGCAGCCCTGACTCCCATACCATATAAAGTCTTTACTATCACAGCTGGCGCCGTCTCGGCTGATTTTATGGAATTCTTTGTTGCTTCAGCCATTGGACGGACGTTTAGGTTTTTTGCTGTGGCTACACTTATTTACTTTTTTGGCGACTCCATTAAGGGGTTTATAGAAAAATATTTTAATTTACTTTCCGTTGTCTTTACTGTTCTGTTGATCGGCGGGTTTTTAGCTATCAAGTATCTCTTTTAACTGCAATTCCACGTAAAGTCATTCTAAATTTGTCCGTCAGGTATTCGGGGTGTAGCGCAGCCCGGTTAGCGCGCGTCGTTCGGGACGACGAGGTCGGGAGTTCAAATCTCCCCACCCCGACAGAATCCACCTCCAAAAACGTTCATTCCCAAAACTTGAGCTGAAAGACAGATGATTGCTAAGTACACAGTTCTGATCCTCTATTTCGCGATCCTATTTGGCATCGCCATTGTGGCATCCCGGAGAATCTCTTCTTTGAAGGATTTCTACCTAGGTGGAAAAAATCTTGGGCATTGGGTGGCTGCTTTTTCAGCCAGGGCAACAGGAGAGTCGGGCTGGCTTATATTGGGTGTGACGGGAATGGGTGCCATGATGGGAGTGAGCGCCTTTTGGGTGGTTATTGGAGAGGTATTGGGTGTTTTTATATCTTGGCAATTCATGGCAAAAAGATTCAAAAGGCTGGCTGACGAATATGAAGCTATCACTATTCCTGATTACCTTGTGAGCAGGTTTCAATCGACTACCAACAGGTTGCGGATCGTGGCGGCCACAGTGCTTTCCGTATTCGTGATCATTTATGTAAGCGCTCAAATCGATATTACGGGAAAGACGTTTGAAACATTCCTCGGTATAAACTATTACGTGGGGGCTCTTCTTGGTTTTACTATCGTTCTTATCTATATATTTATTGGAGGGTTTTTGGCAGTTGCCTGGTCTGACCTGTTCCAAGGATCACTGATGTTTTTTGGCCTGGTTGCTCTACCCGTTGTTGCTTTTTTTGTTGCCGATTTTCCAGGTGGTATTTTTACTGCCCTTGGCAATATAGATCCTGATCTTTTGAATATTTGGGGCCCCGGCGGTTTCAACATGATTAATGTTGCTACAGCTATAGGTCTTGCCACCATAGGACTCGGCTTTATGGGATCACCTCAGGTCTATGTTCGATTCATTGCTATCCGTGATGAACAGGAAATAGAAAAAGGAAAGGTGGTTGCCCTTCTTTACACTCTTTTTACAGACTCAGCAGCTGTCTTCATTGGTATCCTGGGTAGGGTACTTTTTACGAGGATCGGGGACAATCCAGAAAATATTCTCGGGATAAGTGCTGAGAACGTACTTCCCATCTTGGTGGAAACAGTGCTTCCTATCGCTCTTGTGGGACTTTATATAGGTGTTATTCTGGCGGCTGTCATGTCCACCATCGATTCACTTCTTGTTGTGGCTTCCAGTGCCGTTACGAGAGATTTTTATCAACAGATTTTTCATCCAAATATGGAAGGAAGGAGACTGACCGCTCTTTCAAGGTATGTTACACTGGTTATGGCACTTATCGCCCTGGCAATCGCCATGGCCGTATCGGTACTTTCCCCTGACCGTACCATTTTCTGGTTTGTCATTTTCGGCTGGTCCGGCATAGCAGCCACATTCTGCCCCACCATTATCCTCTCTCTTTTCTGGAAAGATTTTACTGAAAATGGGGCCATCGCTGCCATGATCGCCGGCTTTGTCACCGTCCCCATCACCAAGTTCATACTGGCAACTAATGCAACGTTTGGCGTCTACTTTGAAAAACTGGATGTCATGGCACCCTCTTTCGCTATGGGACTTTTGGCTGGATATATCGCCAGCAAACTGGATAACAAATAGTATATCTCTTCTTAATACAACTGTTGTACTGCATTCTGACTTTCTTATAAACTATCGCCTGTTATGGCAAGCGGTTACGATCATCATAATATAGAGCAGAAGTGGCAGCGCTACTGGGAAGGGAACAAAACCTTCAAGGCTGTTGAGGTTAAGTCAAAACCTAAGTATTACATCCTTGACATGTTTCCTTATCCCTCAGGGCAAGGACTTCATGTAGGGCATCCTCTTGGGTATACCGCAACGGATGTGGTAGCCCGCTACAAACGGATGAAGGGGTTCAACGTTCTTCACCCCATGGGTTGGGATGCGTTCGGACTTCCTGCTGAACAATACGCACTTCAAACCGGGACTCATCCCGCTGTAACAACAGCTAATAATATTAATAATTTCCGAAGGCAGATTAAGGCCATCGGCCTTTCCTATGACTGGGACCGTGAAATAGACACAACTGATCCAAAATACTACAAGTGGACTCAGTGGATATTTCTCCAGTTGTTCAAAAAGGACCTTGCTTACGAAGCTGAAGTACCAGTGAATTGGTGTCCAGAGCTCGGCACCGTTTTGGCCAATGAAGAAGTAATTGATGGAAAATCAGAGCGGGGAGGTCATCCTGTCTACCGGGTACCTATGCGTCAATGGATTCTGAAAATAACCGAATACTCCGAAAGTTTGCTGAAGGGGTTGAATGAGTTGGACTGGCCTGAGGGCATTAAAGAACTTCAGCGTAACTGGATAGGACGCTCAGAAGGGGCGGAGGTTATATTTCAACTACCATCCATTGATGACACTGTCACTGTTTTTACCACAAGGCCCGATACACTTTTTGGGGCAACCTATTTGGTGCTTGCTCCGGAACACCCTTTGGTTAAACGGCTTACGGCTCCCAATAAGAAAAAACAGATCCATGATTATGTAGAAAAAACTCTGAGAAAATCAGACCTTGTAAGGACCGAACTGGAGAAAGAAAAGACAGGAGTTTACCTCGGTTCATTTGCAGTTAACCCTGCTAATGAAGAACATATACCCATTTGGATATCCGACTACGTCCTTATGACTTACGGGACGGGAGCTATCATGGCCGTCCCCGGCGAGGATCAGCGTGACTGGGATTTTGCTAAAAAGTTTGACCTTCCCATTGTGAGGACAGTACAGCCGCCCGATAAATTCGAGGGTGAGGCATACCTCAATGATGGTCCTGCCATTAACAGTGAATTTCTCAATGGCCTGACCATGGATGATGCAAAGCATAAAATGATCAATTGGCTTGAAGAGAACAAAAAAGGCAAACCTACCATTCAATACAAACTGAGGGATTGGTTGTTCTCCCGGCAGCGCTATTGGGGTGAACCGTTCCCAGTTTTTCACATCAATGGTGATGTGGAGGCTATACCTGAAAAAGATCTTCCTGTTGAACTTCCAGAAGTAGAGAAATATAAGCCGTCGAAGTCGGGAGACCCACCACTGTCAAATGCCGGTGACTGGGTGAATGTGGAAATCGATGGTAAATCAGGAAAAAGAGAAACCAACACCATGCCACAATGGGCGGGGTCTTGCTGGTATTTCCTCAGGTTTGTCGATCCTCAGAATAACGATAAACCCTGGGACAAAGATAAAGAGTCGTACTGGATGCCTGTTGACCTGTATATCGGCGGTCAGGAACATGCTGTACTTCATCTTCTATATGCTCGGTTCTGGCACCATGTTCTTTACGACCTGGGTTATGTTTCTACAAAGGAACCTTTCAAAAAATTGGTGAATCAGGGAATGATCTTAGGAGAAGACGGCGTAAAGATGAGTAAATCCCGGGGAAATGTCATCAATCCCGATGAGATTATCGATAAATACGGCGCTGATTCCCTTCGCCTGTTCTATATGTTCCTCGGACCTCTGGAAAAAGCAAAACCGTGGAGTACATCAGGAATTCAGGGAAGCAACCGATTTATCAGGCGGGTCTGGTCCATGCTGATGGAAAACGATGGAAATCTTTCAACAAAAATCAGCGACGTCGAGTCTGATGAAGATTTGACCCGGTTAATTCACCAAACCATCAAAAAGGTGACTAATGATATTGAGGCACTTCGCTTCAATACAGCTATCTCTCAAATGATGATCCTGGTCAATGAAATAAAAGAGCTGGACGCATATCCTAAAACTGTTGTTGAATCACTGGTACTTCTCTTGAGTCCTTTTACCCCACATATGTGCGAAGAGCTTTGGGAGAAGCTGGGACATAATGATACTCTGGCTTATTGTAACTGGCCGGAGTACAACGAAGAACTGGTGAAGGAAAATCTTATAACGATTGCAGTTCAGATAAACGGGAAGCGGCGAGCGGAGATTGAAGTTACTCCCGGCATTAATGAAGAATCGGCATTGGCACTGGCACTTGAGCATGACAATGTAAAGAAGTATGTGGACGGTAACAAAATCAAGAAGACAGTTCTGGTGAAAGATCGCCTTTTAAGTATCGTCCTTTGATTCCATTTCAGAAGACCTTTCGAACTTTTTTCTGAGCTCACTTTTTATAACCTTCCCGAGGCTATTCCTGGGGAAGTTTTCCATGATTAAGACTCTTCTTGGACGTTTATGACTGATAAAATAGCCTTTACTCCATTCAAGAAGACGTTTATCAGAAAGTAAATCAGATTGTGGGGTCACTGCGGCACAGACGATCTCTCCCCACATATCATCGTGGATGGATACGACCGATGCGTCTTTTATGTCAGGATGTTCTCTCAAGACCTCTTCAATCTCCAGTGCGGACACTTTATGCCCACCGGTTTTGATAATATCCTGACTCAATCTTCCTAAAAGTCGGTAGTCACCATCCTCATTTACTGCCAGGTCGCCTGTCCGAAACCAGCCCTGGTGGAAAGATGCGTCAGTTTCTTTGGATCGTTTCCAGTATTCTGAGAACACATTTTTCCCTTTAACCAATACTTCACCGGATTCACCCGTAGCAACTTCCTGAAGCTTGTCATCAACAAGTTTCACAGTCACGCCAGGAAGAGGTTGACCAACCGCCCCCTTTCGACGTGCCCCATTCAGAGGGTTGGAAAGGATCATGCCGGTTTCCGTCATGCCATATCTTTCAAGCATTGTATGACCTGAAATCTCATGCCAACGTTCAAAGAGTGAAGTAGATAAGGGAGCTGATCCTGATACAGTCAGCCTGAGATTTGAAACGGCTTTGGAAAGTTTCATTTGTTCATTTGAATTAACGTTATCATACCATTCCATCAACTTTGCGTAAATGGTCGGAACGGCCATGAACAGTGTTAAATCTCCGTTCCTGAATTCGTTCCAGACCGCTTCCGGATCAAATCGGGAATGGATTTTGCAGTTCGAGCCTGATGCGAGGGCACAACAGAGAATGTTTACATTCCCGTGGACATGATAGAGGGGAAGTGTCAAGACTGTTTTGTCTTTTTGAGACCATCCCCACGCTTCTTGAAGACTTTTTATTTGCGCCTCCAAATTTGAATGAGTAACCACAACACCCTTAGGTTTTCCTGTTGTTCCTGAGGTATAAAGCAACATACAAGGCCGGTGAGAATCAACAGAGGGCAATTTATTTTGTGATACTATGTTAAAGTCATTTACCGATTTTATTTCATACCTTTTACTTATGGCCGACAATCTGTCCTTTTCTTCCTCATCAACTACAATTATGGTGGGTTCAATATCGTCAAAAAGGAAACCTAGTTCTTCATCAGAGGATTTTGCTGTTAAAGGGACAAATACTCCTCCAGCTAGCCAAACAGCCCATTGAAGCACTACGTAATCAATTGAAGGTGAAAGCAGGGAAACAATCCGCGCACTTTCGAGATCATCTTGGTCTTTTATTAAATCAGCCGCCAGAGATTGAGCTTGATCCAATAGCGGACCGTAGTTAATAGAGCGTTCATCGCATTCAAGCGCAACCTGATGACCAAAATTTTCGGCTTGATCAATGAGGTACATTTACAATCAATTTACAGAGAAGTCTGTGAGAAAAGAGCTTCTACGCGCTCATCTGCTGTATTCTCCCTGGTTTGTGTAAAAAAGAGGTACAGCACTGTAGAGAGAAGCATTGCAGGGAAAACTTTGTGAATTGATTCACTATAGGGTAGATAGGGCCAAAGAAACAGCACAAAAGCTCCTGTAACCATGGATGAACAGACAGCCAGGCTGTTGCCACGACGCCAGTGGAGACCTAGCAGTATAGCAGGTAAAAAACACGCCGCATATAAACTTCCTGAAAATGATGTAAGGAAAACAATACCACCGGGGGGACGAAGGGCAATAAGTGCAGTTATTATTGCACCTGTAATTACGTATATCCTTGTGGCACTGATATTCAGCTCTTTTGATTCTTCAGATTTCTTAAGGGAAATGATATCTCTATGAAATGTAGACGCCATTACAAGCAGAACGCTGTCTAGCGAGGACATTGCGGCCGCCACCATTGCTAGTACCAAAAATGAACTGAGTAGTGGACTGAAGACTGCCGTATTTGTCAGCAATGTGGGAACCACCATATCGGAATCAGCCAAAGGACTTTTTATAATTCTATGTGCATAAAGACCAATAGGAACAAGGAGGGTATAAACTACTAAAAATGCAGCTGTTGATACAACACGCCCGATGGCGATATTTTTTTTATCGCTGATTGCATAGAACCTGGACAGCTGCCTTGGCTCTACCATGAATTTCATGGTAGACGCCATCATGACGCCCAGGAGAACGGTAAAAGGCATGGCAGTATTCCATGAAAGTAGATTTTCACCAGCCTCAGTTATATCAAGATCAAATAAGGTTCTCACGCCACCTGAAGAGGAGGAGGCACCCAAGAAAAGAACAACGGCAGCGACGCACATGATGATTCCTTGAATTGCATCCGTTCTAGCAACAGAAATAAAACCACCAACAGCTGTGTAAAGCATAACTATGATGAGCACTAGAAATATTGCCAGTTCGTATGACATATCCAGAAAGGATTGAAGGAGGTTCCCTGCACCCTTGAATACCGCCGTCATATAAAGAAAACTGGAGAAAATAACGATAACAGCCGCAATAAGGCGGGCGCTGTCACTACCAAATCGTAAACCGATGAAATCAGGGACTGTTATAGAATCGAGATGTTCAGTGAAGCGTCTAAGCTTGGGAGCTACGATCAGCCACGCCATCAAAGAGAAAATGACAGCACACGGTGCTACCAGTAACCATCCGATACCGTAGGTGTAAGCCTGGCCGGAAAAACCGATAAAACTGTTGGTGCTGGAATAGGTGGCAAAAAAGGAAAGACCTATGGTTATACCGCCAAGGGATCGTCCACCGATGAAATAGTCCGTGACATTTTTGGTTTTCTTGTTACCCTCAATGGCGTGACGAATCAGAACGATGGTATACACACCAAACATTATTAGGAAGATCCATTTTTCAGCTAACCAATTCAAAATGTTACCTGTTTAGCGGCGAAAATGTGGATTAAGATCCAGCAGGAATAACCGGAAGAAGTATGTGGGAAGGGCGATTTCTATCATGATAGATAGTATTCACTGCTTTCATTGTCCGGCGATTATCGTTTAAAGGCTCACCTGTGTTGGGGTTCACATCAAACCTGGGAAAATTACTTCCGGATAAATCCACACGGATGCGGTGGCCTTTTTTGAAGACGTTTGAAGTGGGGTATAACCGAATTTCCATTTCGTAAACTTCTCCGGGATTCATCAAATTTTCTTCCGTTCTTGAGTCTCTGTATCTAGCCCGCATGATTCCATCCCCTATATTCATATCAAAACCACCAGGATAATCTGCGCTTGGAGGGTAAACATCAACAAGCTTGGCTGTAAAATCTGTGTCCAAAGAGGATGAAGTTGCCCAAAATTTGACGCGAATTTCTCCCGTCACTTCCACATTTTCCTGTAATGGTTCTGTCTGAAACACTAGAACATCATTACGGGCTGAAAGGGGAATGGGGAGGGGCCAGTTCCAGACATGATCGCCCCCTTTCTGATCCCATGCGCCTTGTAGGAGAATACCACCGCCCGATGATGTATTTCCTCCTATAGAGGGTACAGGATTGTCCGGGTCAGAAACAAAATCAGTGGAGGAGATCCTTTGAGCTGGTTTTTCAGCAGAGACTGAACCGTTGGCGTGGAAATAGTAGGGAGTGTACTGGGTTCTCTCCAAAGGCCATTCATTCTCATTTCTCCAGTAACCGCCATGAGTAAGGAGACTATCTTCAGTCATGTGACCGTCTCCTGTACCCATGACAAATATCCGTACATTCGTTTTGAATGGATCCTCATTTCCAACGGCCGTCTTTTCATCTTTGATCCAATGATCATACCATTCCATGCGCCAGGCTAATAGGTCAGGAATGGCAGCATCATTACCAAAACTTACCTGACCGTGGCTGTAATTTCCCTGCTGTCCGTGAATCCATGGACCCATAATCATATAAACAGGACCTTTGATGGTTTTACTGAGAGCCATGTAATTCTCTGTGGTGTTTACGCCCCAGGAATCATACCAACCACCGACAAGATAAACTGGGATATCTTTATAATTCTCTGTGTAATCACGGACATTATTCTGCTTCCAGAAAGCTGTGTTGCCGCCCTCTTTCATAGCGTTCACAAGCCACTCTTCATATTCAGGCATGAACTTCAGGGGAGTGGTCCCTTCACGAACGGGGAATAGTTTGAGGTATTTTCTCCTGTTGTCAACTTCAATGAAATCCGCAAGCATCTGCTTGACTGCCGGATCCCGACTCTGCCTTCCGCCACCTTGTCCAGCCCAGTGGATCCAGTTCCAGAACCGCAGTTCGTACGCACCGTCGTAGCGCATACTGTAGTAACCAAGATTTGACATGGCATCCACCGGTATAATGGTGGTAAGACCGGGAGAATTCTCTAATGCCACGGCATGCTGAGTCCCGCCCACGTAGGAGGTGCCGTACATCCCGAACTTCCCATTAGACCAAGGCTGTTCCACGAGCCACTCGGCGGCATCGTATCCGTCCACACCATCATCGTCAAGCATGTGCCAGATACCTTCGGAGTTATAGCGGCCACGAGTATCCTGATACATCGCAACGTAACCATGTGAGGCGAAGTAGACCGCTGATACACTTGGTGGGTAACCACGTGACTTGCTGTATGGAGTCCGGACCATAATAGCAGGAAGTTTTCCTGATAGGCGTTTTCCGTTCTCTGTAGGGAAATAGAGGTCTGTTGCCAGTTTAACACCATCCCTCATGGAGACCATAACGTCACTTACCAACTCATAGCCGTATGGGCCACTGGAATCATTTGTTTTCTCTGACTGTGAAGAACATCCAAATAGAAAAAACAGGAAAAAAAATATGACTGATCTTGATCTCACAACAATAATCCCCTTAATAGAATATTTTGAAAGCGTAAGTGTGTCAAAAATAAGTGAAGGATGGGGGATTTCCCATTACAAGATTTGCAAAATAATATTATTCCATCTCATATTTGTGATAAAACTCACAACAATTTTCTGATTTTATGTTTATCTTTTCTCAGAATATCTGATAGTTGTATGTTCGACAGCCCCTATTGCACTGAAACATAGTTTGACCAAAACGGAGAGCTTGATTTCATGAAAAGACTTATCATTCCCATCATTTTCTTATCTTTCACTTTCGCCACAGACAAATCACCCGTTTTCAATAAGGCCAAGGTATTGGACCTTTCTCACAAAAAGAAACTATCAGAAAGGTTTCAGTATCATGAAAAGATCAAAGGCTTTGAAAGAACGGCCAAAATGTCGACCAAGCGAAACAAAATCTCCAAAGGTGACTACAGAAATCTACTTAGGTCAATAAATGGTAGAGACCGTGGACTCTTGGAAAAAGAGGGGATAGGTCCCATGATGCGATCAACTCAACCACCCTCAGATACCAGATCACTGTTTCAGATGAACGAAGATCTCTACGGACGCTGGAAGCAATCAAAAGTAGAAGAGGGTGCATATGTCACTCTGGAATCAGCTGTGACCATTCCTGATCTGGAGCAATTTATTGGCTATAAATCCGGTTTAGGTTCTATAGGTGTGACGGGTGAAGGATCGGTACAGATGACCTACATGCTGGGCGGTACCTTTTTGAATTATGCACAGGTCGCAGTATCCAATTATGGTTGGTTTCAGGAAATCCCAGATGGAAGCATAGTCTACGATGTGGTTTTCAATTACTTTGACCCATCCACTGAGTCATTTGATGAATACGTTGATTACATGACAAGTGTCAACTTGAAACATCCCACGTCAGGTTCGCTCTTTGTATATGAATGGGGAAGTGACGAAGATGAAGGAATTTGGATCCCTTTTGGCGCCGGAAGTATACCGGAAGATGCCTTTACCTTCAATATGGGACTTTTGAGCCTCACATTCGATGGAGCTGGTTCGATGACCATCGTTGAACCGGAGGATCCTACAAATCCAGAAACTGAAACTTACTCAGTCGCCGATGATGGGGTATTTTCCCTTGAGGGTGAAGTGTCAGGCATTGTTAATCCCAGTGGAGATCTGCTCGTTATTGCATTTGGTGATGATAAAGAGAGTGTATTAGCCATAGGGATGAAGACGGCCACCGGAACCACCGCTGCCTCCGTTGCGGGCACCTATGTTGGTGCGACCATAAATCAGGACATTTATGATGAAGGTGAGGCATATGTTGAATTATTCGGCGTTATTTTTGATGGTGTGGGGACCTATATAATGCAGACGGCCGATGCTACGACACCAACGACCGGCACCTACAGTGTCAGTGAGGATGGTGTTCTTACATTTGATGATGGTACTGTGGGCTATATTACCAGTGACGGAACCTTTGGAGTCATAACCTCCGGATCCGATTCTGAAAACTCCTTTGTGGGTTTTACAATTAAGGAAGGATCAGAAAAATCTGCAGCCAGCCTTGATGGGACCTATATGTTTAATGGTCTAGATATGGAATGGGATGAAGAAGATGAAAGTTACTATTATCATTTTTCTGGGGCTGAAGTGGCATTTGATGGAAATGGAAACTATACTGTCTCTGAAGGAGACGAGACTGAAACGGGAACTTATTCTGTATCCGCCGAGGGTGTTCTAACTATTGATGGTGACGAAGAGATAGGGTATGTCAGTGCTAATGATGAATTTATTGTTCTTGCTGAAGCCAATGATGAATTTGCATCGGCGGGAATTGCAATAAAGAAATCCTCAGGGATGACTGATGCGTCTCTGACCGGAACCTTCATGACCGGTTTTGTTGATTATTCAGCTGATTTTGAAATGGTTTCTGTTGAGGACGAAGTTAACCTTGAATTCCTGGGCATTGAGGATTCTGTTGTTACGGGTCAACTTGAGAGTATTGACTATGAGGATTATTGGGTGGAATTTTCCTTCCCGGCACCTATAGAAATCTCCATTGGTGATCTTTCTATTTCCGGCGAGGATTATGAAGGCAACACTCTGGAATATTCATTTTCCGGTAACCTGAGTTATGGAAAAACAACACTGCCGCCGGGGATTCCTTTACCATTACCGTCCTTATCTGATTTGTTTGAAGATGAAAATGAAACGCACTTCATGGAATTCCAAAAAGACCATCTCGGAAGAGAGATCTGGCAATACACCTATCCGGAGGATGATTGGGAGTGGATCGACACAACTGACTACGTATGGACCACCAAGGGAGATACTCTAATTCTCACAATGAAAGTGTGGGAATGGGATGAAGAAGCTGAAGAAGAATATTTAACATATGAAAAAATTGAGATTCCCTACTCGGTAGCCAACAGTATTCTCACACTGGGCGGTGATATAATGCCCTGTGAGGATTGGGAAGAAGATTGGTGGGAAAGTTGGGAACAGTGCATCGAGGGAGAGTATTGGGTTCTGAGCCTTGCTTTGGACTTCCTGGATGACGATCAGATCAAAGATTATTTTGTCAGACATAAAGCAACCCTCAATTATGAAGGTGAAGTCCCGGCCAAACCGACTTTAGTATCCACACTTCCCATGGTTAACAGTATGCCCAATATTTTCATGCAAGATATGGAAATAAGTGGTAACAGACTTTATGCCGGGGGTGATGCCTATTTCGATGGCACCAAGGATCGATATCTCAGGATTATTGACATATCGAACCCAAAAAATCCAAAAGAACTGGCATTTACAAGACCGGCCGACGCAAATGACTCGTACTTATTTGATATGGTTGTGAAAGGTAATGTCTTGATTACCAATGATAACTACGGCCCTAATTTCTATAATGTGGAGGATGATAAAATCACCACAGGTGTTGGATCTTACCATCTCGATTTCGACGGTACTGACGATTATGTGGATTTGGGCGTTATTTCAACCACCAACTTCACTACCGCTGACTTTTCCATTCAGGCATGGGTCAAAACAACTTCAACTAAGGAACAATCTATACTTGTCAAAGGGGATGCAGATGGTGTTTGGGAATCTGGTGAAAAAGCGCTCTATATGGAGAGTGCCGGTTATCCTTGGTTTGTGGGCTATGATAATGAATATATCCCTGGTACAGGATTAACAGTTAATGATGGTAAATGGCATCATATCGTTGCGACTTGGGACTATTCGGGTTCAGGGGAATCAGGTAATGCGGCAATATATGTAGATGGTGTAAAGGCTACGGTAGAAACTAGCTACAGGGCTAGGACGATTGATAACAGTTCAGACAACCTTTATATTGGAGCCGTACCCTTTTTTGATGGCTCTTTGAAAGAAATTGCTATCTGGAGTCAAGCACTTACGGCAAATGAAGTTTCTAATCTCTATTATTCCGGCTCAGGAAGAGCTGCCACAACTGTTCAAACTGCCAAGGTTGTTGGGTACTGGGAGCTGGATGAAGGTTCAGGCTCAACAGTTACCGATGAAAGCGGAAACTCCAATAATGGTACCATAAGCGGTGCTACGTGGGCTCGGAATGCAAGTGGTGGAATAGCAGCCACAAAATGCTGTTTTGGAGAGAAAATGGCCTTACACGGAAATAATCTTTACATACCAACAGGGTGGGATGATATGCAAGATGGATTTCGTATCATTGACGTTACGGTTCCGACTTTACCTTCAATAATAAAGGATGTGGAATTGGGTGATCTAGATGATGATGATGATTGGTCACCTTGGTTTACAGATATTCATGCCAGTGATTCCTATGTATACATCCTTGATTGGGGTGGTGGTCAAGATACTGACGGCTGCGAGGATGCAAATGTTCTAAGAGTACATAGCGCATCTTCGCCTTATGCTCAGGTGGCAACGTTTAACATTGGTTATGCCGATAAAATGGAGATTGCCGGTTCCTTTCTTTACACTACGAGTTGCGGTGACTTCAGGATTTATGATATCTCAGACGTATCAAATATCACGAAAGTTGCAACTCTTTACCCGGGCCACGACCAATGGTTTGAGTCCTGGAATGGGGAAATTGAAAAAGTTGGTAATTATGTTTATATAGCTACAGGTGGTAATGATGATTGGTGGGACAAAGGAATAGACATAATAGATGTAACTCATCATACGGCTCCCGTTCATGTCGGCAGAATTCCAAGTACAAAAAGAAATGAGGATTTAGGTGGTGGTTTAGATTATCCCGTAAGATCGGTTGAAGTGAGTGGGGGATATGTTTATGTTCCTCAACAATCAAGTGGAACCGAAGACGGTGCCAAAGGAAGTTTATCAATTTACCAAAACGATTTCGCCCCTCAGCCATTCAGCCTAATGTTTCCTCCCGATGGAATGACAATAGAGATTACTTCTGAGAATGCCTGGGAGGACTCCATTCTTTTCGCATGGAGCGAAGCCGTTGACATTGAAGGGTCTTCTATGATGTATCAGCATGAGGTGACCGGCGATTTGGCTGATTTCTTTCTCATTTCAAGCAATATGACCTCAAATACATGGTCCATACCATATCATCATGTTAAGTACTACATGGATCAGGCCGGGGTCTCTGTTGTGACGGGAACCTGGAATATTTGGGCCTCTGACGGAGTTTCTAATGTTTGGTCAGGCAATGGTCCTTATCAGTTGACTATTGATGCAACCGGCTTGACTGTTGAGAACGGTGATTTGCTTCCGGATCAGTTTCAACTTCACGCAAACTTTCCCAATCCGTTCAACCCGACTACGTCTATAAAGTACGATCTACCTGAGAATGCGGCAGTTTCCCTCATGA